>JAFGMN010000311.1 GCA_016927515.1 candidate division CSSED10-310 bacterium
AACGAGCGGCATCGGCATGCAACCCGCCTTCGGAGTAGGCATGACCCGCCTGGGCAAGCAATCCCGCGATCTCGTATGCTTCTCCGGCATTACGATAATCCTTGATTTGTATAAGATTTTCAGCGCATTCCGAAAATGCCTCGATTCGATGATACAGCTCCGCCGCTCGGGAATGATTTCCTGCTTTCGCATGTGCGGATGCGGTATAGCGGGTGACTTTTATTTCCTCATCGGACCGGTGTATCTTCTGCCCGGGGATGTCTTTTAACTGGGGAAAGGCTTTTAACAACTGCTCGTACATCTCCGCCGCCGATTCGTGATGTCCGGAATGTGTGAAATACTTTCCCGCCTGAGTATAATCCTTGCGTGTTTTATAAAACTCGGCCAATTCCAGGTACATGCCTCCCCGCAGATAGTATCCCGCTGCTGTATCGCCTCGTCCCAGCACAATAGCGAGTTCGGCCGCTCGATCGAAGCGTCGGCCCTTAGCCCAGGCATCCATTGCAGATTCTCGATCGCCCGCGGACTCGAACATCTCGGCCGCTTCGATGAATCGTCCTTCCTTCATCATGATCCGGCCAAGCTTTATCTGTTTCCTGTTCATATCCCCTTTACTCCGGCAAAGGTTGGCTATTGTTCGAGATATTTCTGAAACATGGACCGGTCATGTGCATGAGCAATCGCATCCTCCGCTAAAATTCGTCCGTCCTTGAGCAGATTGACCAACGCTCGATCCATCGATTGCATTCCGGTTTTTTCCGACTCCGTCGATTGGATCAGGGTATCGATCTGAAATGTCTTGTTTTCCCGGATAAGATTGCCAAGTGCTGTGGAACCCATGAGGATCTCCAAGGCGGCGATCCGACCCGTTCGATCAGCGGTTTTAATGAGTTGCTGCGCCACGACCCCCTTCAACGTGATGGACAACATTGTGCGAACTTGCTCCTGGGAATCTTTTGGAAATGCATCAATGATCCGGTCAACGGTTTTCCCACACGATTGGGTATGCAGCGTACCAAAGATCAGTGTTCCGGTCTCAGCACAGGTCATGGCCAATGAAATCGTTTCGATATCCCTGAGTTCTCCGACAAGAATAACATCGGGAGATTCGCGCAAGGCGGAGCGCAGGGCTTCATGGAACGATTTCGTATGCGATCCAACCTCTCGCTGAGAAATGGCGCATTTTTCCTGATTATGAATGTACTCGATGGGATCTTCGATGGTGATGATGTGTTTTCTTGTTCGAACGTTCAGTTCGCGAATAATAGCCGCCAGAGTCGTAGTTTTGCCGGATCCCGAAGGGCCGGTGACAAGCACAAGGCCGTTATCGAGGTAGGCAAACTTTTTAAGTTGTGAAGGCAGTTGAAGTTCATCGATGCTTTTTATATGTGCGGGAATGATGCGAAAAATACCTCCCACCCCACGGCTATCCACAAAATAGTTCACCCGGAATCGTCCAGTGGAAGGAATTTCATAGCTGAAATCCATGTCCTGATACTGCTCGAAGTGCGTGCGTTGATTATCGGAAATGATTTCGAACAGAAATCGTTTCGTTTCGGAGTCACTAAGAACGCGATACCGGATGGGAATAAGATCACCATTGTATCGAATCATCGGCGGGGCACCGGAAATGATATAGAGATCACTCGCCTGCTGTTCTAATACCAGTTGAAGAAATGAATCCAACCGTGCCACGTATAGCTCCTTCCACGTTAGAATCCATCGACACCTTCCGCATGCAGAAATTGCTCGAATTCCTTTTTGTTCTGTGCCTTGACAAACGCATCTTCCGCATAAATTCTTCCTTCCTTGACAAACCGCATCAACTCGTTGTCCATTAACGTCATCCCCTGTTCATAATGCGTCGTCAAGATCGATTCGATCTGATAAATTTTTTCCTTCCGAATGAGATTGGCGATTGCATCGTTGCAGATCATCAACTCCATGACCAGACATCGACCCGGTGTATCTTTGCGCTTCATCAGCTGCTGAGAAATAACGCCACGCAAACTTTCCGATAGCATCGCTCGCACCTGAGCCTGTTGTCTTCCCGGGAAAACATCGATGATCCGATCAACGGTTTTGGCAGCGCTGACCGTATGTAAGGTGCCAAGAACGAGATGACCGGTTTCAGCCGCGGTGATAGCAATGGAAATGGTTTCCAGATCACGCATTTCTCCGACGAGGATGATATCGGGATCTTCACGTAATGCACCTCGGAGAGCAGAGGAAAAGGAACGGGTATGAGCACCCAGTTCTCGTTGATTGATAATGCATCGGTTGTTTTGATGGACATATTCGATGGGATCTTCAATCGTAACAACATGATCGGACCGGGTCTTGTTCATATAGTCGATCATGCCTGCCAACGTGGTTGATTTACCGGATCCCGTCGGTCCGGTGACAAGAATCAAGCCCTGCTTATGTTGAGTAAATTCGTAAACCGGTTTTGGCATACCTAAATCGTCGAGGCCCATGATTTCCTGATTGATGACTCGGAATACTCCGCAAACTCCCGATCGGGTCTTATATACGTTGACACGAAACCGGGATCCTTCATCCCGGATCCGGTATGACATGTCGATATCCTGAAGATTCTTAAACTGATCCTTTTGGATGCTCGGTAAAATGTCTCCCAGCAGCTTCGCTGTTTCATCCGGCGTAAACACATGATCATCCAGAATCTCGACATCACCCCGTATTTTGCACATCGGCCGGCTGCTCGCCAAAATAAAGAGGTCTTCGCCGCCGCGTGATTTAACATCCAACAACATCTGGTCCAGAAGCGCCATGTTAATGTCTTCGAAGCTGCGACGGCCCATGGCGCTCGGAGTCAGGTCATATTTCGGCAGCAATGACATAACGAAATCCCTGACTCGCTTGTCTTCATCTTCGATCAAGGTTTCCAGCGTGTCTGGAAATCGCGGATCATGGAGCCCATCCAATGCGCGGATGATCTCGATCCGGAATTCGGGCAGTGGATGATCAAGAGCTTGAAGCAATGGAACGAAGCTGCTGCTATCTTTGAATTTTTGAAGCGCAATCACCGCCGGCCATGTCAGATCGGGCTCCTCCCGGATAATCTGATTCAGAATCGGAACCGCCCGTGCATCACCCAACTCCGCCAATGCTTCAATCGCTCGCTCCCGCACCCACCAATCGGGATCATCCACGGCCCGAATCAAGGGCTCGACCGCACGCCGGTCACCAAGCTTGACAAGCACCTCAATGGCATATCGCCGAACGATCTCAGACGGATCGTCCAACAGCGCAATGATCGGTTCGATGATCTTTTCACCCCCCATTTCTGCGAGAATCTCTGTAATCCGCTCCCTCACCCACCAATCCTCGTCACGCAGATATCGGATCAGTTTCCACCACAATTCATCCTGATCACCTAAAATGCGTATCACTTCCACAACGCTGCGCCGGATATTGACATCCCGGTCCTTCATCATGGAGACTAATAATTTCCCCATTTTCACCGAATCATCCCGTCCGATTTGCCCAAGGATTTCAATGGTTGTTTGCCGGATCAACAGGTTTTTATCCCGAAGCGCATCGATTAGAGGTTCGATGCAGCGCTGATCCTTGAAATTACCCAGAGCACGGATTACCGACAGTTTGATCCCGGGGTGTGCCTGATCCATAAATGGCAGAAGATGCGGAATACACTCCGGTCCACCGATTTGACCGAGAGCATCGATCACGGCCTGCAGGTTTCGCCGCTCCTCCGATTTTAGTAGCGGAATCAATAATGCACTGTCTTCCGGATCACCCTGCTGCCCGATAATCGAACACACCTTGTGACGGATCATCTCATCCGGATCGTTGATAAACTCCAGTACCGTCTCCAACGCACGGCGGCGGCGAACTTTCATGTATTCGGCATCCGCTAAAAGCTCCAGCGCTCTCAAACGATCCACCCGGTTCTTCGCTCCAGCTATCTGCTTCAGCATATCGATGGCATGATGACCGGCTATCCGGCAAATTGCTTCAGCGATCTCGACATACGACGGATATGAATCTGTTGCTATTTTTCTTCGCAACAGCGTAAAAGCCGTTTTGCCTCCGACACTGCCAATCACAATGCCAATGGCTTCCCGGATGGATTTATCACCGGATTTGAAATACTCGATGTAGTTTTCCGATAAGCTGGCATCATACGTTGCCTGCAGAATTCGAATCAGAAACTCTCGGGAATACGCATCGATCCGAGGAAGCAGTTCAAGCAATGGAATGATGTAAATCGGATCTTTCATGTCATCGATCATTTCCTCGAGACACATCATTCGCGTCCGCACACGCTCCTTGCTCGCCTCGCTGGCATGCAGACTCGCAATGATTTGAATCATATTCTTGATCGGCACTTTTCCTTCGGCCCGAACCGCCGCAATCGACTCCTGCCGTTCTGCTTCCGACCGCCACGATCCACTTTTAAACTGAGTCAGAAACCGTTTTTGCGCTGAATCAAAAAACGCCACGCTGCCCTCCACCAATCCGTGCTATCGGCACGATCCGTACCGCATACCTCTCAGGTCTGTAACTTGACCTCCGATCGGGAATATATAGGAACTTGATAGATTTTTAAAGACTGGCAATTTTTCCATTGATCCGCATGGAGTTTGCATGGATACTGACTAGGAGACTCTGAATACGTTCCTTCAGTTCAGAAGGTGCGCCTTCACTGTTCTTGCGGGAGATTGACATTTGAGATTCGTAGTCACCGCAGTTGTTTTTGCCATCGGTATCGGCTTGATTATCTGTGCATCAAAGCAGACTGGTTGTCTTGCACCCTCTGAACCGACCCCTCATCCCGGTGAATCACTGTTTCATAAACACTGCATAATCTGCCATTCCAACTCCGGTTCTGCGTCACCATTGACACCCCGTTCCCGAACCGCCCAATCATGGGATGCCTGGTATGAAACCGGCGTACACCTGGGCATACCAATCAACCGGATCGCTCCAGTAGAGTCAATTCCTTACATCCGGACGTATTGCGTGCAGCACAGCGCTCCATCACCGTCATCCAGATGAAGCAATCATGATACCCGATACCTTGGGCCACGTGTGCGCTGGTCTTTGCAGCGTCTGCCAATGCACGGATGATTTTCAACACAGAAATCGACGGGGTCCACCTGGGAACTCAAATAGCCCATGCGGATCACTCATCTAAGCGATTCGATCACTCCGGCGCTTGACGCAAAATCGAACGGCGTTGCTTCTCCTCAATCCAGTATTGGGTGAGCATCCAGAACGGACTGACAGTTGCTTTTAGATGGTTTTTCCGGCACCATTCGTATAAGTGGAATGAAACGAAAATGGATAATCATGGCGAACCATCACGTTTCGTGCAGATCGTTTTGATTTTTCTTCCTCTCGGGATGCTCCTGGCCGGGCTCTGGATGACTGTCTTGTATGCAGATCTCACTACAAACCGCGGACTTTTCAGCGTTCGATTCTTCGTGCATGGGTTGATTATCCTGTCGACGTGTTCCTGCGTCATTGCTGGTATCATGTGCATCATACCATCTTCCCGGATAATGGGCATGAGGTTGTTCCTTACGTCATGTATTTTAATTGGTTTCTTGACATCGGAATCATATTTGGCTGATCGCCGCTGGGAAACATGGACGCAGGCTACGCTGTCCGAAGGGGATCGTTTGATCGATGCATTACACAGTTATTATGCCGAGCGAGGACATTACCCCGATGAACTGCTCCGGCTGGTTCCCGACTATATCAATCGAATACCCGAACTCCAATTCAAATACCGGATCCTTGGATTCGATTATTCCGGAGGACGGGACACATTCATCCTCTCGTTTTCTGTAGGAAACGCTGTAAACTGCAGCTATCGACAAACTACCGGTGATGATGTTTGGGAGTGCACACCCGTGTGCCGTGTCCGCAAAGAGAATTGCCGGTTTCATTAACATCGAGTATACTTATTTTACGAATGGAGTGTTTAAACTCCTTGTTTAGAAAGGAGGCGTGGAATGAAATTCTGGGTGTGTGTATTGCTTACGGTTGTGCCGATGGTCGGAGCAAGTCATGCTTACGACTTAAAATGGTCGCAGCCGCCGATGTTCAATCCGGATTCTCCCGTCCCTGATTGCTTCTGGGGCTGGAACGAGATGTCCATATTGGGGGGGCCGCAATTGGCAGCCGACGACTGGCTTTGTGATGATGACCGTCCAGTGATTGGAATGCGTTGGTGGGGGTCATATATCGATTGGCTCGATGAAGTTCCTCCGGATCCGCATCCGATCGGATTTCATATCGGTATTTGGACGGATGTGCCGGCGGGAGGAGTCGAACCTTTCAGCCATCCGGGAGTCCTGATTTGGGAACAGGTGATTGGAGAAGGCGATTACATTGAGGAATATGTCGGATGTGATTTTCACCCCGACTATCCCATGGATTCGTGCTTCCGATATGAAGTTTTGTTTAATCCTGACAACTGGTTTTATCAAGAACCAGGACCAACGGTGTACTGGGTCAGTATATCGGCGATGTACGGACAACCTCCGATGGTCTATCATTGGGGATGGAAAACGCGCAGCCATTTTTTCAACGATGCGGCAGTCCGGATCTTCGCTCCGCTCGTTCCAATTATCGGTGACTCCTTCACTCAAGGAACTCCGATTCTGCATCCGGATCCACTCCCCTGGGATCTGTCATTCGATCTGATAACCATCGATCCGAATGTAACACCAACGCCAACATTAACACCAACGCCAACATTAACACCGACGGAACCGCCCGATGTTAAATGGTCCCAACCTCCCGTATTAAATCCGGAATCTCCATATCCGGAGTGTTACTGGGGATGGGATGAGTTGTCGATCATTCAATTCTTCCACATTGCCGCTGACGACTGGCAATGTGACGACAGTCGACCTGTCACCGGTATCAGCTGGTGGGGGTCCTATCTGAATTGGATTGCACCTGAGCCACCAGGAAACGGTCCCGATTTATTTCATATCGGCATCTGGACCGATATTCCTGCTGGAGGTTCGGAACCATTCAGTCACCCGGGGATGATGATTTGGGAATACATCGTTCCCCGGCCGGTCACCGAAGAAATGGCTGACCGGTGCGATTTCTTCCCTGGATTTACGTTGGATACCTGTTTCCGGTACAGAGTGAATCTTCCTGAAGAAAACTGGTTCTACCAGGGACCTGAACCCGCAATTTACTGGTTGAGCATCGCCGCGGTATACACAGCACCACCCCAGGATAATGCATGGGGATGGAAAACACGCCCTCATTTTTTCAACGATGCCGCCGTTCGAATTGTCGATCCGTTGTTTCCTATTCTCGGTAATCCGTATGTATTGGGCTATCCTATTGAAAATCCAGAAGGGATTCCCTGGGATATGACTTTCATTCTCTATTCGCAAGTACCGACTCCACACCCAACGGAAACACCCACCCAATCCCCAACAGCTTCTCCACACCCAACGTTCACGCCAACGTTCACGCCAACATGCACGCCAACGTTCACGCCGACCCCAGTTCAACCGCCTCCGCCTCCCACGCCAGTCCCCACCCAGACGCCAACCCGCACTCCGACGACGACACCGACCCCTATTCCACCGACAGCTACGCCGACGATAACGCCTTGTGAGAATCACGGTGACGTGAATTTCAATGGAGTGCTTACGGCATCGGATTCTCAACTGGCGTTTTTCATTGTGCTTGGCATGGTCACTCCAACATCTGCGGAGTGGTGTGCTGCGGATTGCACAGGGAATGGTGTGGTTACCGCTGCTGATGCGCAAATGATTTTCCTGGCTGTTCTCGGTTCAGGAAGCTGCGCGGATCCTTTGCCAACGCCAACACCGTAGCGGCCAGAGAAGAAAGTCTCGGCTTCCCCGTCTGCTTGTGTTTAATCCAGGCAGAAATCCAGCCGATTGATTTCGCTGATCAGATCCAGTGTGCCGGGATCCAGGGCAATAGCATACCATCGACACGATATCCCACCGGCTCCACCGGGATAGGCAAAATCCAGAGCATCCCACCACAATGATCCAAGTTCCGGCAGACCGTATGCTGTATAGTTTAAATCCGAAGAGAATGCCGGATAGAAGAAGAAAAAGTCGCCGATTTGCAGGATCACAAACAAGTATGCCGGGCGCGCATGACATAAATTGGTCCATGTGACGGTATAATGAAATCGGTCATTCACTTGGAAACAATCGCCTGTCGGATGACTGAGAAACTGTCGAATCGCAACGTCATCGCATGCGGTTCCCATCCAGGGGCAACTATCATGGGGCCGTTCATCGACAGCCGTTTCGTTAATCAGACGCACTTTATACTCGTTGAAATGGAAGTCGATAAATGCAAGTATTCCACAGAATTGGGTGCCAGATGGGTAAACTTCCATTGTTTTCGACATGAGCCAGATCCATTCTGTTCCATAGCGATCAATCACCGTGACATTACCATACTCGTCTGGTTCATCGATTACGGTCACGCCTTCGATAACAATTGTTGAGTTCTCAAGGGATTCAATACATATCGGTGGAGGAACCCGGATCGGATCCGGTATCTGCCAGCCACAATCCCAGACAGATTCGATGGACTGAAGAACGAGTTCGGTTTTCTCGTAGTATTCGACGACAACACCTGTCAGCGTAACACATTGACCGTATTCGGCTGAAAGGGATTGATCCTCATCATACACACTGATCGAACACCACGGACCACCTCCGTCCTGGGTCAACACGGTCAGAAAACCACCCATCCGGTTCGTCGGTACAGTGCAAATTCCCGTGATGGTTACCGCATCACCCGGCTGAACACCGATACCCTGCCGGATATCACAAATGGATTCGTCTGCATAAATGGGCAATCCGATGAGTATGATCGTCACCAGAATGAGTGCATCGCTCCATTTCATCGCTCAATTCTCCTTTCAGTCGATATGATTTGCCAACCCCGTCACTAAATCATATTACTAATCCCTGTCGCTGCATGTAAAGGGAAAACCTTTTCCGCTCTGAAACACTTTCACCTTTTACTTATTCTCCATGTGCTGTTAAACTAAGGATCCTAATCAAGGGAGGTGCCTGTGAAAGAGATAACACGTGAAGAATTGTTGAAGAAAGCGGACAAACCGTATAAGGAAGCTATGCGATTGCATCCATTTTACCAGGGAAAAATCCAAACAGCATTAAAATGTGCCATTCGAGATTTCTCTGACTTTGCTATCTGGTATACGCCCGGTGTCGCCAAACCTTGTTTGGATATTGCGGAAAATCCATCTCGTGTTTATGATCACACGAACAAGGGAAACACTATCGCCGTCGTTACTGATGGAACGCGTGTGCTGGGTCTGGGTGACATCGGACCGGAAGCTGCGCTTCCGGTCATGGAGGGAAAAGGTATTCTTTTTAAATATTTGGGTGGAATCGATGCGATCCCCATCTGTCTCGACACGAAGGATCCTGAACGGTTCATCGATACCGTGAAGCTACTGCAACCATCCTTTGGCGGGATCAACCTCGAGGACATCTCGAATCCAAAGTGTTTTTACATTCTAGACAGATTGCGCTCCGAAATGGATATTCCGGTGTGGCATGACGACCAGCAGGGGACAGCTTCGATAGAATTGGCCGGCGTGATCAATGCGTTGAAAATTGTTGGAAAAGATATCAAGCGAGCGACATATTGCATCATTGGGAGCGGTGCCGCCAATGTGGCACTTGTCCGAATCATGATTACGGCTGGTGTTCCAGCCCAACACATCATCATGGCTGACAGCAAGGGAATCTTGCATCGCAACCGGGAAGATTTGGAAAAGGACAAGGAGCATAATCCGTACAAGTGGGATTTCGCATGTCGGACGAACGGTGGCAATCGGATGGGAGGAATCAAGGAGGCGATGGAGGGCGTCGATGTGGTTGTAGCCGCATCCAAGCCCGGACCGGATGTGATTAAGAAGGAGTGGATCGCCGCCATGAACCATGATGCCATTGTATTCGTTGTCGCAAATCCTGTTCCGGAAATCTGGCCATGGG
>JAFGMN010000035.1 GCA_016927515.1 candidate division CSSED10-310 bacterium
CCAGCGGTAATTTCGTCATCACCGTTGCAATCCGCCGCACACGCCTGTTCAAACGTTGGCGTGATCAATCCCAGAACGATATAGAATGCCGCCTGAGCGTCACCCGCTGAATAGACACCGTCCAGATTGACATCGCCGTCGTGGATGCAGGGTTCTGCCGTGGGTGTGGGTTCAGGCGTCCCGGTCGGCGTCGGGCTTGCCCCACCGCATTCGTCACCGTAGCACCAATCATCCATCCAACTCACGATACCATAGTGAGCGATTCCGCAGAGACCGGAAGATGGTGCAACCGTATGCGTAATTTCGAACTCAAAAACACCGTCACCGTCGGCATCGATACGACCAAACGCCGTGGTTCCGTCAACTTCAAGCTGGATAATGGGATCCATGCCGAAATTCATACCGTAGTTAAACGGCCCGGTTCCATTCATGTACAAACCGTATGCGTCATAGTACCCATTGGAGCTGTTATCCTGTACTTTGAAAATGAGCTGAGTCGATTCATTTAAATACCATCCCATGGCAGCACAATACTGAATATCTGAGGTGGATCCGTAATGAGCCTGGAGCGTGACGCAGAAGTTACCACTCATGACACTCCCATCATAGGTTATATATGTGTGCGTACCCGTCGGCGACTGGAGTTCATTCGATGAAATCGACCAGTCACCCGACTGCTCCGTCCATCCTTCCACTACCGTGCCATTCGTCCGATTGAAATCATCACAAGTGACAAAATCGGTGCCATCAGCAGGGTACTGATCCCCATCGGTCACTATCCATTCTGCCAGAGGGATATCCAAATCCCGGTTGATAACCTGACTTAACGTCCGGTCATTTACCATGCCACTGAAATCCGATGCCTGGACACCCGCCGGTATCCAGTATACGGATAGAGAAAGTAACAAGGACACCATGACAACAACGATTAAAATTGATTGTCTCATAAAAAACCTCCTCACAATACCGGGACATACATCATCACATCAAAAATATGTAACATAATAAAAATACATGTGTCGCGTAAAAAAGTCAATCAGCGAAAGACGGGGAAATCGAACCGTGCGAAGGAACCGTGCGAGTGCTCACGGGTGCATCGCTTTATTCATCGGCAGAAACGAAAGTCCAACCGGCAAAGACAGATCCGGGTTCACCCCGCTCTGGATATACTCCATAAAAACATCCGCATCACCAAAACCGGTATCGTACCGATAGCCGGTCGCTTCACCGAAAATGAAATATCCGTCTCGACCAGCAGCGATATAGGCGTTCGTAGCAATCCGGTACGTCCGGCCGGAGTCGATTGCACGCCACGTGCCCGTCGCATCGAGATGTTCCATCGAGACGATTCGATGTCCTACGGGCCGGTTCATGTCAACCGAATACCGAAGCCGACTGGCATACGGAAATGAACCGTCATTATCGGCTTTCTCGATCCGCTGCATCAGGGATTCCATCAATGCCACCCACTCCGCACCCGACACGTCCAAAACGAACAGCGTGTTTTCAAACGGCAGTATTTCGATCAACGAACCCACGGTCAGCGGTCCCGAGGAAAGGTTCATCCGGACACCCCCAGCATTCTGCACCGCGAAATCAGGATTCAAGCCAATCTGCATCGCTTTCCAAAACCAGGCCTCCGCTACTACTGGTGCTAACTCGCTGCCATGCACCAAAATCTCGCCCGTAATCGAGTCCCTCATCCCAGGGAGTCGAACATGAGGCAGATCCCTCGGAATCGATGCGATCTCCTGTTGCTTCATCGCGTCAATTCCTTCGCGATACGAACGGAAACGCTCCGCAATCTCGCCGTCTTCCGGAACGCGAACGAGCATTCCCGCCGCTTCCACCCGCTGATTAATCCGTTCCACCGCCGCGGTATCGACTGCAGTATACTGACCCGTCTCATCTTTGCACTGATATGCGTCTCCAATGAGAAATGGCGCTGCCCCATGACATTCGGTGACCCTGCCCCGGCGGTCGAACACAACATGCAGAACACCGACGTTTGCGGCATGACAGCCAGCCTGAACAACATAAACCGGATGGCCCGATGGACCCGTTATCCGCGTGGGATATGGTCCCTCCACAGCAGTAATAATCTGATCAGGCGCTCCCAAGACTGTGTGCGTGTGACCACCAATGACAACATCGATTCCGTCGACTGCCGCCGCCAATTCACAATCCCGCTCATAACCGGTGTGAGATAACACAACGATCCGATCGATGCCGCGATCAGTTAATTCCCGCACCCATCGCTGCGCAGCAGGAATCGTGTCGTTGAATACGATTGTCTCTTCCGGATTGGACGTGTCGGGCGTATCCGGCGTCACAAGCCCAATGACCGCCACGGGATATCCGTCTACATCCAATAGCGTATATGGAGCTAATCGTCCACTGAGATAGGGATCAGATGATGTATCGACATTTGCGGCAAGAATCGGAAAATCCGCCATCTCGACAAGTTGGGACAGCACCTTAGCACCCTTATCGTATTCATGGTTTCCTGTTACCATGGCATCACAGGCCATCCAGTTCAGCCACGCGATCTCTGGCTTCCCGTGATACCGGGTAAAATAGAGGGTCCCCTGCACCGCATCACCGGCATGGAGAAAAATGACGTTCTCATCCATATCCCGTACGTCATCGATTCGAGTACTGGCGCGCGCCAGCCCGCCCGCCGGCACCCGTACCCGCACATCATCAATATCCAACGTCATGGATCCGGAATCGATATGCGAATGCGTATCGTTCATATGGACGACTGTCATCTGAAGACTTCCGGCACATCCAACCAGGCCCAGTTCTAAACCCAAACCCAAACCCAAACTCAAACACACAACGATTGTTCTCGTTAGCCAAGCGGCGCTATTCATGCCGAAACTCCCCTCTAAACACGCTGCTCGAATCATGTGCCATCCTCCCATCACCCCCATCACCTTCATCACCTTCGACAACCCCGTCCCTCAAGCGATGCGCCCATCATCGGCTGTCGATTTCCAGGAACATCGAGGCACTCAACTATACCATGGATATCGACCGGTTCTGCAAGCAGCATCGATAATCCTGTCATTTCGAAGAGTCGATCACCCGCGCTGGACGATTTGATCGGAACTCGGTAACCTTTTCAATAAACGGGTGGCGGTGCGAATCGGTGCCGGGTTCACCAGCTCACGACACGCCTGGTGGCACCGATTCCTGTTGCGACCGATCATTCCGATGGAGGCACAAGATGGGCATTCGGAGTAAATACACGATTCCTCCTGAATCCACCTGGCGGAGACACCTTCACGAAATCATTTTCGAAGCGGATACGCGGAATGGAAAAGTGTTCGATATCGGCTTGCTGCTTGCTATCCTATTCAGTGTTCTCGTCGTTATGCTGGAAAGCGTTCCGTCCATTGCCGCAACCCATGGTCGCATGTTTAAAAGCATTGAGTGGGTGTTTACCCTGCTGTTTACAGTGGAATATATCCTGCGGCTAAGCTGCGTGAAATACCCAATGCGCTATGCGCTGAGTTTTTTTGGATGCATTGATCTCCTCGCAATTCTACCCACATATCTCGCGATAATTATTACGGGTTCGCACTACCTGCTGGTCATTCGCATCGTGCGTTTACTTCGTGTATTCCGCATATTGAAGCTTGCGCGCTATCTCGACGAAGAGCGGACGATTATCCGAGCTTTACAGGCCAGTCTCCCTAAAATCACCGTATTTATCGGCGCTGTCCTCGCACTGGTGACCATTCTCGGAACTTCGATGTACCTTATCGAAGGACCGGATCGTGGCTTTACCAGCATTCCCGTCAGTATTTATTGGGCAGTGGTCACCCTGATGACGGTTGGCTATGGCGATATCGCTCCTCAAACTCTTCCCGGACAAATCCTGGCTTCAATCGTGATGATTCTCGGATACAGCATTATCGCTGTTCCCACCGGGATCGTCACCGTGGAGATCGCACGTATCCGACCCAATATCCCAACGAGCCAGTCATGCCCGTCCTGTGCATCGGAAGGACACGACCGGGATGCGCGATACTGCAAATACTGCGGTGGGAAACTCTAGCTGTCAATTCCATTTATGATTCACGCGACAATCAAGAGTAAACGTGAAGCCGCTTTGCGTTTAACTCCAGCCGAATTGCCAGGTGGACATGTCGCCTAACAGGCTGGTGATTTCCTGGTTCGTCATGGCAGCATACCACATCAAACCTTCGGCAGTGCTGGTGCCGTATGGCCATTCAAACTCCGGCAACACGATATGCTCGCTCCATCCGGGAACCGGATTGACTGTGTACCACGTCGGAGTTTCCGTGAATCCGGGGGCGAAATAGAATGTTCCGTATACGTCGAGGAGAACGAATAGGGGGATGTGGGTCAAAGCGGTAGAACCGGGATTACAGATATCCACCGTGCAACTGCAGGAATCGGTCCATGTAAAATGATGAGCTGGCATCGTAATGGTCACGCCAAGGCGCGAGCATTCTGGTGGAAAGCCGTATGCATACAGGTCGCATGTCCCTCCGTTTCCAGAAAAATAGACGCTGCCGTCGCAAACAGCAACCTGCGTGCCTTCATATGCCGGTTCACCCAGCGGGAAGGAGCGGAGTACGGTGCCGGTGGTTTCATTCAATGCATATGCATTGGTATCGGACAAGAAATACACGATTCCGCCTGCTATCGATGGAGAATAGATTGCGCCATACCCGGTATGAATCCAGGCCGGTTGTACATCTCCTGCTGTTTGATCGAGATCAAGGGCGATCAGCCGTGGTTCCGTCGGAAGATACAACCGATCGAGTGCGGCATTATATGCCACATCGCCGGTGATGAACTGCGTGACGGTATATGTCCATCGCACGGATCCGTCTGCTGTGTCGTAAATCACGAGATCGCCACCAGGCTCGCCATTGCCTTTCCGGAATGTGACTGCCAGCGCATCGCCGCACAAGGTGATGCTGTTGATATACGTATCATATGTTTCCGCTGGGTTCGGCCAGACAGCGTCCAGCGCATGAGTTGTGAGATTGATCACACCGATTCGTTCCCGGGACCAACTTTCCTGAACGATTCCGGCATACACCGTATCGTCTTTCCTGACTAAATAATTGCCTGTCATGCTGAAACCGTTCAACGCCTTGCTTAAATACCATTTCACAGCACCGGAATCGATATCCATAACGTAGAGTTTTCCCGAATCGGGCGCGAACGGGAATTCCAGCATCAGCACCTGATTTCGCTCCTCATCCAGACAAACGATATTGGCATCGCTCCATCCCAACTCGAATTGCAGTGGGGATTCCCAGATTTTGGTTCCGGTCAGTCCATTGACGGCGTGTAGCAGGTAGCTTGTCGTTATGCCCTGAAGATAGAGAACCGTTCCATTACTGGTCACGGTGGGTTGCGGTGCCCATCCCGTTTGAGTTCCGCCGTAGGTCCATTTCAGATCACCAGTAGAGACATCGTAGCTTTGTAGCGGGTTCCCGGCA
>JAFGMN010000312.1 GCA_016927515.1 candidate division CSSED10-310 bacterium
CGGCTGTTCCGACGCATACGCCCACGCGCACACCGACCATGACACCAACGGCTGTTCCGACGCATACGCCCACGGCACCACCGCCGACCGCGACACCGGTTCCTCCGACATCCACACCCAACCCCAATACCTTGACGGTGGGAGACGGCGAAGGATGCCAATCGGAAACGGTCACCCTTGTGATCGTAATGGACAATCCGGACACGCCGGTCGATGCCTTGCTGATCGAACTGGATTTCGATCCAACGATGCTGGTTTTCGGGAGTTGCGAAGCTGGCGATCTGACGGCGGGATGGGATATGTTCAATTGCAATGAACCGGTCAATGGGACTCTGTCCATCGCCGGTTTTACCAGCGGTGCAGGGATCCCAGCGGGAAGTTTGGGAAACCTGGTGGATCTCCATTTTACCATCAATTGCCCGACATGCAGCCAGGGTGATATGAGCGATCTCATCATCGTTGGTCTGGATGACGACGTCGCCGGATTCCAAGCGGTTTCCGGAGCTTTCACGTATTCGTGTTCGGGGACACCGGAACCCACCGTAACCCCCGACTGCATACGGCACGGCGATGTTAATCTGAACGGATCGATCAGCGCGGGAGATGCTCAGCTCGCTTTCAATATCGTGCTCGGGTTGTATTCACCCTCCTATCAGGAAGCCTGTGCCGCTGATTGCAACGGGGATGGAAACCTTACCGCCTCGGATGCCCAGTCGATCTTCTATGCTGTTCTGGGAACGGGGGGGTGCGTCGATCCTTTACCGTAATCGACAATTGCCGGTTTAACGAGCGGCCGGATTGCAATAATCCGGCCGCTTTCATTTTTGCATGCTTCTGGCGTATACTGGCTGTGATGGGTTGAGATCAGGGAGATGCAAACAGTATGAGACACGAAACGATATTCATTGTAATCGCATTTTTCTCGCTGGCGCTCGCTGGCGTGTGGGTGCGGCAGCCAGCGGACTGTACCACTCCGCATTGGACCGACGAGGCACGCGATACACCGACAGCGCTTCCTCCGACGTGGACACCGACACCTCTGCCACCGTGCCTGCACACCGGAGACGTCGATGACAGCGGAAGCTTGACCGCAGCTGATTCGCAGCAGTGTTTTTTCTTTGTCCTGAGCCTTCTCGAACCGACCTACCAAGAAGCCTGTGCCGCGGATTGCAACAATAGCGGAACCATTACTGCAGCTGATTCGCAGACTATTTTCGAAGCGGTTTTATCTCTCGACAGTTGCGCTGAACCGTTACCTTGACGGACCGACTGAATCTTCACACCGGCGATGAACCGTTGAGTTCAGGTCGTGTTCCGTGTATACACATGACAATGCGACCATATCGGTTCGTGAAAGGAGATATCCATGCCGGAACTGAATATCGAGCAGATTCAGAAGATGATTTATCATCGGCCGCCGTTCTTGCTGGTTGACCGGATTCTGGACTACAAACCGGGTGTCTGGGGAATCGGTCGGAAAAATGTCACGATGAATGAACCCTTTTTTGTCGGTCATTTTCCTGGACGGCCCATCATGCCCGGTGTCCTGCTGATTGAAGCATCAGCCCAGGTCGCCGCTGTCGTTCTGGCGACTCGGATCTCGGATGTCCGCGGGGAACCGACTCAAACCATGGGTTATTTCGCATCGGTCAAGCAGTTCAAATTCAAACACCCAGTGACTCCAGGCGATCAACTGCGCATCGATACCCGGTTCACGAGCCAGCGCAGGAACATCTACACCCTCGATGCTACTGTCGATATCGTTGATCGGGGTTTGGCTGCCAAGGGCGAACTGATGTTCGCGCTGTTGGATCAAGACCCGATCAAGCTGGAACTCGAATGATCTATGGAATTCAGTGACCGTTTGCATCGTTTGGTCAGTCAGCGTGGAACACCGCTGTGCGTAGGATTTGATCCGCACATCAATTTGCTGCCGCCAGCACTCGTTCGTCGTCATTTAGACAAAACAGGACACCCGCTGCACGGCCATATCGCTGCTGTGACGGAATTCTTGATCAGGATTTTGGATCGCATCGCCGGACGGATTCCGATCGTGAAACCCCAGTGGGCGTTTTTTGAGCAGTTTGGACCTGAAGGCATGGTGGCGTTGCAGTCTATCTGTTCCGAAGCACGGGACCGTGGACTTCTGGTTATCGCCGATGCCAAACGGGGTGACATCGGCAGCACGGCCGCCGCTTATGCCAATGCATTTTTCGCGTCGGCCGATCCCGCCGAAGACGCCTACTCTCCACCGTTTCTTGCAGATGCCGTCACCGTCAATCCCTATCTCGGATGGGATGCCGTATCGCCATTTCTCGCGAAGAACATTCAGCATGGAGTTTTTGTTCTGGTCCGGACATCCAACCCATCGGGTGACGATTTTCAGAACCTGTCGGTGGATGGGGATCGGGTGCAGGATCGTGTAGCGGATGCGGTGCGGGAATGGGGAGCCGGACGTATTGGAGAATGCGGGTGGTCTAGTGTGGGAGCAGTTGTTGGGGCCACGTATCCGGAGGAAGCGGAGCGGTTACGGGACCGGATGCCTCTGACGCCGTTCCTGATACCGGGCTTTGGCGCTCAGGGGGGAAGCGCGGATAGTGCGGTTAAAGCCTTGAATCGAGATGGTTCTGGAGGCAACGTGAACTCGTCGCGGGATATTTTATTTGCATATCGGAAAGCGCCATATACCCGTCAGTTCGGTGAAGACGGTTTTGACCGGGCCGCTGAGGCAGCGTGCCTGGATGCCATTCACCGATTGGGTGAAGCGCTGCATCGGAAATAATCTTCAGGAGAAGACAGATGGGATTTCATGTTGTCGATCATCCACTAATCCGGCACAAACTCGGCCTGCTACGAGAAGTTGACACCGCCACCAGCAAATTTCGTGCGTTAACGAGGGAAATTACCAACTTGCTAACATACGAGGCCACCCATGACATGCCGCTGGTTCCGGAATGCATCACCGGATGGGCGGGCCCAGTCCAGGTGGAACGTCTGCAGGGTAAAAAAGTCGTTGTCGTTCCCATCCTCCGAGCCGGTATCGGTATGATGCAAGGAGTTTTGGATCTCATCCCTTCCGCCCGGGTCAACGTCGTTGGTTTATACCGCAACGAAACAACCTTCGAACCCGTCGAATACTATAAAAAATTCAATCCGGATATCATGGACAGGACGGCAATCATCGTGGATCCGATGCTGGCCACCGGGCATTCCATGGCTGTCACCGCCGATATGCTGAAGCAAAACGGCTGCGCTTCCATCAAGGCAATCTGCCTGGTTGCAGCTCCAGAAGGCGTCGCCGAAATGAACCGGCGACATTCCGATATTGCGATCTATTCCGCGTCGTTGGATGACCGGTTGAATGAAAACGCCTATATATTGCCAGGACTGGGTGATGCGGGTGATCGCCTGTTCGGTACACGATAGATACCGTTGCATATTGCACCAAATGATTCGTCCATCCATTGCAGGATCCGATTAATGAACGCAGATCCTGCCCGTTCCGATCCAGGCTGTGAACGCCGGTTTTAAACGTATTGGATCGCTTTACCATGGTGAAGATCCGTCTGGCACGTTGATTGCTACCATTGCCCTCGGCGGTATTTCTTCGAGGAGCCACAGGCTTGATCTCAATCACCGGGTATCACGCCGGTTCGATTGGTATTTTTCATGAAAGGAACCTTGGGATGAAGATTCTCATTACAGCTTCGCACAACGCAATGGACGCCCCGGTGGATTCCCGATTTGGACGGGCACCCTGGTTCGCCGTCGTCGATCTGGACACAGATTCCATTGTATTCGTTGAAAACTCACAAAATCTCAACGCAATGCAAGGTGCAGGGATTCAATCTGGACAAAACGCAGTTCAACTGGGTGTCAGTGCTGTGATCACCGGACACGTCGGTCCCAAAGCGTTCACCGTGCTTCAGGCTGCCGGCATCACGATCCACCAAGCACCGGTCAGCACCGTCACGGAAGCGGTTGATCAGTTCCGAAACGGTATGCTGCCCATCCTGGACACATCGGATAAGCCGGGGCACTGGTAAAAAACAGGACATCCTGATACACCCTTCGTCAACGAGGCTCTGATGATCCGGAGAACGATCTGGAACAATGCGTCATGGCATCGAGAAATCGAATGTATGCGTAAACTGCTGTCGAAAACCTCCCTGAAGAGCCATCGGTGAGAAACAGTCATAGGTGAAAGGGTACTGAATGCACGTCTGCGAATAAACGGTCGATAATGAATGGATGACGATCGATAGATGAAACATCGGATCGAATTGAATTGGATTGGAGGGAATGATGAATCACACACATGAACACACCGGATCAGGTTGCCAGTTTCAACCCGACCCGGGGATGGAGAAAATGAAAGACCGGCTCAGCCGAATCGCTCACAAAATACTTGTTTTGAGTGGCAAAGGCGGCGTGGGCAAGAGCACGGTGGCGGTCAATACGGCGATAGCTCTGGCAAAAGCTGGAAAAACTGTCGGATTATTGGATGTGGATATTCATGGTCCAAGTGTTCCCGAAATGCTTGGGCTTACAGGGCACACCGTCGATGCAACAGAATCGGGCATCACGCCTGTGACATGCCTCAATGGTATTCGGGTGATGTCCGTGGGTTTTCTGCTGAAAAATCAGGATGACGCCGTCATCTGGCGGGGTCCATTAAAATACAGCGTCATCAAGCAGTTCCTCAGCGATGTCGACTGGGGTGACCTGGATTACCTGATTGTCGATGCACCCCCTGGAACGGGTGATGAACCACTCTCTGTAGCCCAATTTCTTGAGGGCGATGCCGCAGCACTGATCGTTACAACACCACAACAAGTCGCCATTGCGGATGTACGGAAGAGCATCCGTTTCTGCCAGAAACTGGGAGTTCGCATACTCGGTGTCATCGAAAACATGAGTGGATTTATTTGTCCTCATTGTCACGCTACAGTCAATATTTTTCATACCGGCGGCGGAGAGTCTATGGCTCGCCAGCTAAACGTGCCGTTTCTCGGCGCGATCCCATTGGATCCGGCCATTGTGGATTGTGGTGATGGTGGTGATTCGTTTTTGGATCGATTTTCAGAATCGCCTGCTGCCCTGGCATATCGTGACATTCTGGAACCGATCCTGGCTATCGATGCTCACCGGGCCCATGGCTTGTCGTTTTCCCCGAATCCCGTGACCGACACGACGGGTTCCCGGCTGCGGGTTGCCTTTCCTGTCGCTGATGGCCGTCTGTGCATGCATTTCGGGCACTGCCAGGTCTTCGAGTTCATTGATGTGAATCCGGATACCGGCGTCATTATCGGTCAAACCAGTGAAACACCGCCAGCCCATGAACCAGGTCTTCTGCCGGCCTGGGTTCATGAAAAAGGCGCAACTATCGTGATCACCGGTGGAATGGGCAGCCGCGCCCAAGCATTGTTCAGAGAAAATGGCATCCAGGTAGTGACCGGCGCTCCGGCGGAAACACCCCGGGAACTAATCACGGCGTATATAAAAGGAGATTTGAAAACCGGCGCGAACGTATGTGACCACTGATCGAATGGGTATTTTTCGTCCGCTTTCTTGATATTCCGCGGGTTCTGTCACACAATGGGGCACCCAGGAGGTGCCCCATGGGATTGTTCGACTTACTTCGGAAAAAGAAATTACCACCCGGTGATCCGAAAACGCAGAAGGCGGGTGTCCGGTTGATCAATAAGAATGTCGAAGCAGCCAGCCGTTTCGAAGCGGCGGATGACCTGGGGCGGATTGGCACCGGAGAAGCGTTGCGGTGCCTGCTTCAGCGGTTCACTGTCGTGATCGGCGGTGCGACACCGGATGAAGATGAAAAGGATCGTGTCCGGAAAATTCTCATCCAGGCCGGTTCCAACGCTATTGAACCGATTCTCCGGTTTCTGAAAGAAGAGGAAACAGTCGGTCAAGCCCTGGAAATCCTAAAAGAACTGAGTGATGAGACCGGCTACCTGGACCGGCTGCTATCTGTAACCGAATCATTCGATCCATTCCATTCGAAGTATCCCGACAAGAAAATCCAGGTCTTCCGCGAAATCGGCCGCTATGTTGATCCGAGAATCCGGGAACGTCTGACGCCGTTCCTTGAAGACGACGATGATGATATCCGAATCGCTGCCATCGGTGCCGTTTCGCGTCAGGGTGAAGATGACATCATCCGGGAAGTGATGATTCAGGCGATTCTCGATAACGATGAACGGCCGCGCGTGAAACTGGCTGCGTGTGATGCCCTGTGTGATGCGGGCTGGGATGTCCGAGGATTCCGGAAGCGCATTGAATCCACATTGCCTGATTCGTTCACAATCAACCGAAAGGGCCAGCTTCAACGCCGATAGATCCGTACCAACCCGTCTCCTTACGGCAGGGCAAATCCTGTTCTCAGATTGTCGATTTTAATCCGTTTCTCAGGTTATCGATGACATACTGGTTTGTAAATTCTGCCCGTCGCGCAGCCAGCTGCGTCAGAGCGTGAATCAGCGTGGATTCCGAGACGACATCCCGCGAAATCGGGTTTTCAGGCCAAAGCTTGTGATATCCGGCGTTTTTGGGGCTGGTCCCGGAATTCCTGAATACACCCTCTCCCACCAGCCTGGCCTCCTCTGTTTCGCCATCTGTCCGGTTCACACGAAAGATGATTCGGATCACGTCCGGTCCAGCCCACGCGCGCGGATCAACATGCAGGAAAACCCGGCATTCCTGTTGATGTGAAAAAGCGGCTGTTGCCAATGGTAAATCCCAGCCGGTATCCGGCAGTTCGATGCGCCCGTCCTTTATCCGGTCCCATTCATCGCTGAATTCGCATCGGACCGGAGATCCCCAAATGAAAACATCGCCCAGCATCTCGCAATACATCCGGACATACTCCGGAATAAAAACACCGGCATACAGGGATAATCGTCCCCATTCACCGGCTTCCCATAGTTCAAGTCGACTTTTTTCATCGTACGTCAACCCGGATCCCGCTCGCGAATCCGGTTTTCGTGCACAATACACTTCGGGAATCACCATGAACAATTGATCCAGAATGTTATCAAGGCTACCACCCTGGTTAAGAACCCGCTCCATGAGTATAATATACGTCAAAAATGGGTCATCAACGAGGGTCGTGCCACTGGAATCCCGGGTGCAGAAAACCATGTGTCCGGACGGCTCGCCACCGATGCAGGACGGACGATCCGAATCCATGAAGCTATCAATGATCGCCCGGTCACCGACAGTCACTTTCCGGATACGGAATACCGGTTGGCTCTGAGATTTAAACTTTGTGATAAGCCGCTCCAGCGCCACATCAAGAGCCAAACCGCTTTCCACGGTAAAGGCCACTTCTGAATACGTTCCCGGCGGTGCCGTTTCAATAAAAAACCGAATCATCCCATCACCGGTCAGATAAGGGATCTGTGTCGCTGCCAGGGCGGGAGTCGTGATCAGGATACGATCTGCATCGCAGTCGACCATACAACCCGGGAGTGGAATCCGGGAATCGATTCTTTCTTTAACAATCACCTGCAGAGGCTCCGGAAGCCCGGGTCGATCGGCGTGAATGATCAACACATCAGCGCTTGATTCCGAGAAATCATTCGCCACGCGGTACCAGCCGCCAAATGTATCCTCCTGCTTGAAGAATGGAATCAGGGGCGCATGATTGGAGTCTTTCTGATTCATCGGCCAGAACACGATGCGTTCCGCCGGAGACCCATATCCAGGTTCTCCAGAAGCAAAGGCACGTATTTCCTTGGGATCCGGATGGTCTAGGGTTTCGCCATATGCATAGGCAGCACCGATTCGATCGTTTGTTCTCATTGGATCCCGCGTGCAGCCGTACCCGACAATCGGCACGCCCAGGTTCAGAATAGCGGCGATTGGCGGTGTTAGCTCTACAATGTGACCCGATGCATCCACTGGACAAGCTGCAGCGCCATAGGCCAGGTCCAAAGGGAGAAAGAAACTGGTCAGAAACGAGCGATAATGAGTTTCAACCCGTGTTAATGCTTCACAGGATCGATACATCTCGAGCCAGATTTCCCGTGTATCCTGCGCTGGTTCCGGCAGTCCCTCACCATCGATGGTGCGTATCCCTTGCTCTATATCCGTCGACAGTGAGTGATCAATCTGCTGTATCCAGTGTTCAAGCCGCTCCTCAATTTCCCGTTTAATCGGGCGCCCGTCTTGAAAAACCTTAATTCCATTGAACTCGATGGGATTATGGGATGCCGTGACAACGATGACCCACCGATCCCCGCGGGTGGTATAAAGTGTTGTCGGCGCGATTCCCCTATATACCGCATCGACACCCCGAGACCGTATTCCGTCCATCACCGCACGAGCAAGCAAATACCCGCTTTCACGCACATCCTGCCAGATTTCAATCGGGTGCAAACAACCCCCTCGGATGGTTTCCTCTGCCACGGCCTCACCCAACAACCGGCACAGATCCGGTGTGATCACATTCCCCCGGATGAAATCATCCAGTGGGTCTGTCACGGGTATACCGGCAAAAATGCCACGAATACCACTCGTTCCGAACAATCGCGGTGTCGTTCTCACACTCGTATCCCCCACACGGATTATATCCGATACTTTACTCCTGAGCCGAAAGATCGTCAATCAGTGCATTGGCTTCATCCATCAGTTTCCGGCGCATGAATTCCAGATCCCTGTCGCTGATATGGTGGGGAACGGGTTCCCATAACTGAGCATAGAACTTGATTTTGGGTTCCGTTCCGGAAGGCCGGGCCGTCACTCGATTCCGACCGGTTTCATCGAACAGGAACTGCATGACATTACCGGTATGTTGTTCAATTCTGCCAACAACGGCACCTGAAGATGTCTTGATCTCATTGGATTTGCGGTCAATGACACGGTTCACGCTCCGAGTTCCGATTGATGCCGGCGGATGACCACGCAATGCGGACATGATCCGGTCCATGGTCTCCATCCCTGCTTTTCCATGATAGTAAACCGATCGAGTCAATTCCATAAACAGACCGTGTTCCCGGGTCAGATCCATGAGCCGATCAAAAACCGATCGACCAATGGATTTCATCTCTGAAGCCAATTCCGCGAGATGCATAGCTGCTGGAGCCGCATCTTTATCACGCACAAAAAGCCCCCGATTATACCCATGACTCTCCTCCGTCTGAAACAGCACCGTCTCTTCAGGATCCAATGCTGCCGTCGCCTCCGCGATGTATTTAAACCCGACGAGAAGATTGTCCACAACACGGATACCATTGGCATCACAAATCGCGTTCAACAGGTCCGTCGTCACAATAGTTTTAATCACCACGGGGCGCGGCGGAAGATCGTGATGTTGACGAATACAGCGGATCACATGGTCCAGAATCAGAGCACCGATCTGATTTCCGTTCAGGAAAAGCCATCCCGAAGGATCTCGCCAATCTGGACAGGGAATGGACGCGCCAATCCGGTCTGCATCGGGATCGGATGCGAGGGCCAAATCTGCGCCGGTTTGTTGAGCCAGTGTCGTGACGGTTTCCATGGCAGCAGGCAGTTCCGGGTTGGGAAGCCTGTTTTTAACAGTGGAAAACTCCGGATCAGGGATCATTTGTTCATCGACGGTAACGAGGTCGAAATGAAGCCGGTCCAGCAGGGCAACGACATTGGTTGCGCCGACGCCATGTAATGGCGAATAAGCGATCCGGGCAAGCCGATTGCTGGAAACAGACAACGTTTCCAATGCATCGATATACGCCGTATCGATTTCGTCACCCAGCAAGCGAATCCAGCCATCTTTAATGGCCTGGTCAAATTCCATGCGCCGGATGTGTTTCACTTTTGTTACGTTATCGATGATCCCTTTATCATGCGGAGAAATCACCTGACCTCCATCTTCCCAAGAAACTTTGATTCCGTTATCGGATGGAGGATTGTGGCTCGCGGATATCATGCAACCAGCCTGCGCATTCAAATGCCGGATCGTGAAACTGAGTTGCGGAGTGGAGCGCGGTGATGAATACGTGAATGATGGAATCCCATTGGCAGCCAGAACTTCGCAAATCGTCCGGGCGAACGCACGGCTACCGTGACGCGTATCGAATGTTACCGCAACACCCCGAATCGGCCGGCCGTGCTCATGGATATAGTCCGCCAGTCCCTGGGCACTTTCCGCAATGGTCCGCCGGTTGATCCGATTCGTTCCGGCTCCCCGAGGACCTCGCCGACCTCCTGTGCCAAACTCGATGATCCTGTAGAACCGGTCATCCAGATCCGCCCATTCCCCCGCTTCAACCAGGGTCTGCAGTTCCGAATGAAAATCGGCAAAGTCCGGTTCAGTCAACCAGACAACCAGACGGTCGGCACTTTCCCGACCGATTAAACCCCGTTCCATAGCATCTAACACCGCCTTTTTCCACATCATCTTCTCACCTCCGTCTATTCATGCGATCCACCGGCTCTTGCAACGGCAG
>JAFGMN010000313.1 GCA_016927515.1 candidate division CSSED10-310 bacterium
CTGATGCAATTGCGAGAAAAAATCTCGGAATCAAACAAGGAAATAATCCACGGAGAAACCCGGCCGTTACGGGCTGTCAAACCATCGGATTTGACCCGGCCTTCGATCGATTCCACCCCGCTGGCCGAACCACCGCTTGATGAGACCCCCGCTGGCGTACACATCTCGGTAGATACCCACCCTCCCCCGCCGTCCAGCACCCCTTCCGGCAACTCCCCCAGAACGGCTTTTGACAGCTTACAATCGCCATCACTTTCTCCCCTACCAGCACCCGAACCCTGCCGGGTCCCTGACCCGGAAACCGCTTCGGATTCACGATCCAATCCCATATCCGAAACGTCCTCCAACGAACCCATCGACCTCGATCTGACACCCTTTGCCACACCGCGATATGCCCACTCCCAGCACCCCGGCGGCGTTTTCATCCCTGCACGATGGCTATACATCGGCGGCGGCACCATCTTCGCTATCCTGCTCCTGATTATGCTATTCGGAAAAAACGATTCCACCCCCCGGGCTCCCTCGACATCCTCCTCACCCCCTCCACATACCAATCCACTAATCCCTGACCACCGGAAGGCACCCATGCCCAACCCGGTACCCCATACCAGCCCACTGCCCAAAACCCATTCTACGCCCAATCGCCTCCCCAACCCGGAATCCGCTCCAATCCCTCAACCAAACACACACTCCGACGAATCCACCGCTCCCTCACCAGTAAACCCGGACCTTCACAATACCCAGCCGCCATCCTCGGAAAAAATTCAGTCGCTCCTGACGAACGCCCGGCACAATGAGCGGATCGGTAATTATGACATGGCCACCGCCCTGTACCGACAGGTTCTGAACGATGACAAGACCAATGCCGTCGCACAGCAAGAACTGACACGATTAAACCAATCGCGGCCAGTCACGCACGCACCGACTGCACACGTTTCCCGCCCTGAACCCGCAACTCCGGAACCGACTCACACCCCCAATGCCACACCCTCTCCTCAACCCCCGGCGCGAAACAAATCCGTTCCTCTACCCACATCCGAATCACCGACTCCCGGAATCATCACAATCGAAGCCGTTTCCGTTACATGCGCACCCGCTATTCCTCAACGCGGACGAAGGCTGGATATCACTATCCGATTGCCGGAACCCTGGGCTGTGAAGACCAATCGATTGTGGTTAAATTATCGCAAATCAGGTGAACTGGGTTACTCCCAGGTCATTGCAGTAAAAAAGGGAGCGGTATTTGCCGTCACGTTGCCTGCGGAAGATATCAAAGGCACAGCGATCATTTACTTTCTAAATGGTTTGACCGCGGCGAACGAGGAATTCCTATACGGAGCGCCGGAGAAGCCAAAGATTTTGCCGTAACGGTCAGCTTAAAACAACAATACTGGATTCCATTCCCCGGATGGTGAACCGGATCAGCGTGGATCCGAGTTGAATTTCGTCTCCGTGTTTCAGGAACTCCATCCCCGCCGGCTGTCCGTTTAAAAACGTGCCATTCGTGCTTCCGAGATCTTTGAGCAGATATCGGCCGCTACCGGCCTCGATGGCGGCATGCCGCCGGGATACCAGACGGTCGTTGAGATTCACGTCCGCTCCGCGGCGCCCGATGACCAAGCGGGGTATTTCCATGGGTATTTCAAGACCGGCGTCCTGGCCCTCGATAACGACCAACCGGGCCGGCGACGTATACGTTTCGGGCAGTTCGATATCGGCGGCAACCGTGGTCGTCAGATTGCTCTGGGAAACCGATCCGAAAATGTCGGTTTCCTGAACGGGTTCATCATCCTGTTTTCGGCTGTCAGTCGGAGGATCCAGGCGGGTTGCTTTATGTTTGAGTTTCTTCCGGAGATTGATCGCCTGAATTTCTTCCGAATCGATGAAAATCATGTGCCCGCAAATCGTACATGCCGCTCGATAGCCATTCTGCACCAGCAGCGATTCATCAATTTCGTTTTCGCCCATGCAGTTGTCGCAAAACACTCTCATATGCTGTCTCCTTCCAATACAATAAAGCGTAGACAGAGGGTTTGCAAAAGATTTTTTCAGCGGGTTGGACTGCAGAACCGGTTGACATGGCCCGCGCGGAATGGTTCCATAGAGGTGGCATGACAAGGAGTTACTGATGGCGCAAAAATTCATCAACTTATTCTTCTCGATGATTCTTCTCATTGGAATGGTTGTCGTGTGGACAGCTTGTAGCGACGATGAAACGTATTTCAAGCTGAACGGCGAATGGGAAGGCGAAAACACAAATGGGGCCACGAGCAAGAAATGGCCTTTCACGGTTTATCTCGATCATCGTGGGCGGGATTTGTCCGGGATTTATACGGATTTCCGGGGAAGCAGGACCTTGCGAACCGTGCTGTATGACGGCGAAGAGATCTCGTTTGTCGTCGATATCTGGCCGGAAACGGCGACGTTTGTCGGCATTGTGCGTTCGGACAGCTCCATGGACGGCACGTGGAGTTTTTCGGCTGACGGCAACAATGGTGAATGGTATTTGTACAAAGACCGGGATCCCGATGACGAAGACGATGACGATGACGAAGACGAAGACGATGAAGCCAATCATTCTGTTCCCGCCGGTACAAGCGATCCGTTTTCGTCTCAGTAAAGCACGATTCGATCGATCATCCAGTGCATGGACTCGCTGTCCGGACCGGGAAGGCATTCGAGTTCGATCCGGGTCACGGGCGTCCCGGGTTTCCATGACCAGACCCCTCTGAATACGTGGGCGAGATAGGGGTCGGCTCCATGCATTTGGCGCCGGGACACAGCTGGTGATGCAGCTGAATGCAGCACATGCCCGATCATATCCGGCCGATCGATGGCCCATTCGGCGGTATCGATCCCGGCGCGTACAAGGTGGAATGCGCTGGTGCCATCCCGGTTGTAGATCGTGATTTGACCAATAACGTCTCCGGTCTTGACCCGTGCGGCATGAGCAAGCGCGCTATCGACGAGTATTCCACGGTATGCGTGAATGCCGGAAAAGGGTTTCGACCAGGTCCGCGATTGCCGGTCCAACTCCACCGATTGCAGGTTGATCGTGTAGGGGGGACTGGCCGGTTTTTCCCCGGAATCGATCATCAGGCGGATTCCGTCAAGGGTAAGAAGCGGTCCATTATCACGAGATGTAACATTCTGAATAGCAAGTTCTGTCATCACATCGGGATAATCAGGGAATAGCAAACTGCGATAGGTGTGTCCGGGGTATCGAAAACCATTGAGTTCTTCCACGATCCACGTTGAAGCGATTTCCGGCCGGTCGTGCCGTACGGAGCGCAGCACATCGGGCCGGTCATACGCCCATTCCGCGGTATCGACACCGGCCTCCAGCATCAACCGTGTCATTAACCCCGCGCCATGCGCCAGCGTTACAGCACTCACCGGTGTATTCTGTTGGATGTGCGCAGACCGGCTCATTCGAGTTTCCAGTTCTACGGCCCGCACGGTATGACCGGTGGCGATCGCAATGGCTCGGCTTTGGCCGGGTTCAAGCTGAATCGGTTCGGAAAGAGGAATCCGATACCAGATCCGGGCTGCATGTAGACCGCCGGCAAACCCGGCCAGCACCAGGGTCAGTACGATTGCATCAGGATACATCGAAGCTCCCGGTCGAATTCGATCCAGCCAGCGAGCCAGCGGAATGACCACTCCGGCAATACCCAGGAATAATCCCGACCAGAACACGGCGACAGGCGTGATGACGGGGCTCATATGCGTCAATGCCGGCAGCAGAGACGACCACTCCAGATCCGACTGCCGGGTCAGGACATCGGCCAGATCCATCACCGTGATGGATAGAAACCCCGACCCCTCCAGACTCCACAGCATCGCCGTTATCACTAGAGATAACCCTGCCAAGGCCCGGAACAGCGCTGCGGTCCATCCGTTGAATGCATCCGGGAGCATCGCACCAATGTAGGGCATCAGCATCACCATTACAGGCAAAATCGTCGTGGGTCCCGGAGGCATTCCCCGGGCTAACCCCGTACTGATGACCAGGCCGGCGAGCACCAGGGGCCATCCCAGCCAGATCAGCCCTTCGACGCGTCGGGGTGATCGTATGCATACAAACCAGCCGGCGATAGCGCAGATCAGCCAAGGCGCAGCTGGTAAAAAACCGGATTGACGGTCAATCAGTGCTCCAAGCCAGACTGCTGGCCCGGGAAACGGGTAAATCAGATCACCGGTCGGAAATAGCCCGCGGGTCCGTAAGTACGCAACAAGGATGCCGGCGATGCAGAGAACGGCAAAGCCGCCCGTAACAAGCATGCTGGTATTGTCTGTGCGGCGGGTTCCATCATCGGCCGATACAACAATCGTCATCCAAATACTGAACACCATCAACCCGGGATCGATGATAGGGGCCAAAAAAACCGCCGTTCCTCCGATGAGGTAAATGAGATACCGGACCTTTCGATCCGACCGGACCCGTAGCGCTAGAACAGCGGCCGCCCCCATTGCCGGAATAAACCAATCCATTGGCTTCTCCTGGAGCATGGCCACCGGAGGGGTCAACAGGATCAGCGATGACAGGATCCGCTGCCGGACCGTACCCGGAAAACCGACACTCGCATGAAGCTCGACGATCCGAACGATCCACAGGACTAAAAAAGCTGTCATCATCGACGAAATAACCCGGCCGGCAATCGCCGCCAGCCCGCCATGCAGGTGAACCATCGCCAAGAGATACGCGGCTACCGACAGGGCGATCCAGTCAATGGCATCCAACGGAACCGGTCGAGTCCGGGTTTGCCTAAAAAGCTGATACCCCGCCAGTCGCGTGACAATATACCCCCAATGGAACAAATTCACCACAATCAATCCGGACTCCCAATTATCCCAGGTCAACAAAATCAAAAACAGTGGGAGCACCGACAACGTGCTCCATCGATCCCACCGACGGGCCCGCCGGCGGCGACCCGGTGCTGCGCTGAATACCGTCAGGCAATGAAAGGCGATCAGGGCAATCGGAAACGTCACGATCAGCGAGACCCGAGTGACGCCATGCACGGGAATGGCACTCTGATGGATGATGTATCTCACCACGCCACCGGTCATCAGGGCCAACATTCCGGTGAGAAGCGTATCGCGTGGGATATCAGTCAGTCGTTTCATGATTCAACCCCAATTCTGTCATGGCCTGAGCCAGGGGAGTCGTCACACCGTTATGTTTTGCCGCGTCGCCCCATTGGTGAATGGCCAGTGCCACCGATTCCACTACGGGCGGCACGCGGACATGGCGTAATGGACAGCACCGGGCCAGGGGCTGCGGCACAGGCATCGCGATCGTCTGGTGAAGAGCAGTGACAAAGCGGGTTTCCCAGACGTCACTGTGATGAATGCGTCTGATCAGATCCTGCGCCCGGCTGGCGATGGAATCCGCTCGGTCCGGCTGCCCGGCGAGAAAACGAAGCGCTGTAAGCACGGCGTAGGATTCATTGGGATAGACGGGCACGGGTACGCAGGCATCGGATGGAATCTCCCGAAATTGTCGATAATCGGGAACGATTACCGGCTTCCGTGCACCCATCATCCGCAGCAAGGCATCGGAACTTTCCCCCTGACTGGGATACCGCAGACAGACACCCGCATCAATGGCAGCCAGCCATTGTCTGAATACATCGTCATCGACATAGCCAGTCGAATGAATCCCGGGATCGCCGGCAATCATTGCTTCCAGCTGATGTTCGAACGCCTCGTCGAGGCATGTTCCCACGAGTGCACACAGGCTGTCCGGATACTCTCTCCGGAACAGCCGAAACGCACGAACCAGCGATTCAATCCCTTTTCCGGGAGTCATGAACCCGAACAATCCGATGACAAATCGGCTGGATTCGATCCCTAAGGCCTGCCGGGCGGCGACTCGTTCAGGAAGCGGCTCTTCAAACCATGGAAGGGGAATCGTGAAAATTCGGTCAGCCGATAACCGGGTACTCACCCGATCCCTGGCGAACGCATTGTGTACCAGAACACTCCGCGCCTGGCGACACGCGAGATCCAACATGGGGAATCGATCATACAGAATCGGATTATGAAAGCCGTGCGCCATCGCCGGTCCAATGCGGGTACCGTCCTCACCATGACACCATGTCAACTCATCCAAATAATCATTCAGATTTCGATGTCCGAGGTGGCTGTAGGCCCGTGCATGGTGCACATTGGCATCGTGGAGCACCACAGCGCCGGGATACCGGGCCATGACGGGATAAATGAATTGATGGATCGGGTTGTTACCGATCTGATAAACATTAAGATCATAAGGGGTCCGGCGACGCTGCAGTTCATACTCCCGGCGCGGGAACCAGGGAAATCGTTCCCGGATCGCTGCGGATGACGGTGGAGTTGTTTGACCGTAGAGGTGGATGTCGAAATGGCCGGCAAGACGGGGCAACAGCCGCTCCGC
>JAFGMN010000314.1 GCA_016927515.1 candidate division CSSED10-310 bacterium
CCCAGGTGAATCGCCCAGACAACCGCGCCCAGTTCTTCCGGTCGCACATTGTGAAAACTTATCTCGCCGGTAAATTGCGTCCCCACCGGCATCGGGCGAAACGCTGTTTCCAGTTTTTTCTGATTATCCAGCGGTTTGATGGGTGATGGATTCGTCCGGCGTACCGGGTACCGCTTCCATCCCCTGATTGTACAGTCTTCATCCATGAAGGTTGTATAATCCGCACCGGCTTGACCATTCGATCCGCCCTGCTGCTCGACATAGTTAGCGTAAAATGTCGGTTTGGGACTGTTCAGAATCGTTACAACCTTTCCCTGCGGTTTCGGATCGCCAATGACCGTCATTGGACGAAACCAGATCCGGCCTTTGATACCCGCTGTATCATTCACACAACCGAATAGCCCTTCGGAAAAATCTAAAATCGGGTTCCGATGATCGGCGCACGAATGGGCAATCGCTTCGCCGATACTGAATTGATACGGCAGACGATACATCATCGCCAACCCCATAGACGTCGGTTTCTGTTCAGTCCCAAGATAAAAAACGGGCACACGTTCACCCGCCTGCATCTTCTTTTTCCAGTATTTCCACTCTTCATTCGGAAGGCCATTCGATTCACAGTGCACGAAAACGAATTCTTCCTTCAGCTTCTGCGGGATCTCCACCGGCTCGGACTTCGGATCGAAAAACACGAATTCCATGTGTTTCTTTCTTTTCCAGCTTCCCGGTTTATCAGGATCCCATTCTGCGGGTTGCCCGGTCAGCACCACCACCCCCTCGTGCGGTCCGTTTCCCAATTGATCGACTTTTGAGTAAATGAACGCCCCGTGTCCATGGGTATGTCGTTGTTTCTTTCCGATACGGCACCGCAGTTTCATGTTCGGAAACGTGTTCAACCAGGTTGTATATTTTTTGACACCGGATTGCCGAATCCACGGCTTGAATCCATTGCCGTGATACCGGGCCAGGTCCGATTGTTCGACTCGGCCGAAACTGCACGGATACAAGTGCCACTGACCGTTTCCCCCATCTTTCAACCAGCCGGCCATGGCCCGGGGTTCATAAGCGCCGGATTTCGAATCGGTCAAGTGATCCGTATATGCTTTTTGATTGTCCAGGTTCCGGATTGAATACCGGTGATCATCCACGAGCTTCATTTTGGAAAAACTGGCGATCTCCACCACCGAACGGATCATCCCTTTGATCGAACTGCCGGGAATGCCATAAGGACCCTCGGGATACAACCGGTAAAAATCCGTGTAATCCGGATGGGTGTTCTTATCTACCGTTTCGATCGGATGGGCACCGCCATTACGAATATAGATCGGACTGACCGCTTTCACCGTCAGTTTCAACGTGCCGCTTAAGCCATCGGATACGGGTACGTCTTGCGAAACCGACCGGCGTCGGGTTTCATCCAGAAGAACCACGTTTCGCGATAACGGCACAAAATTATACGGTGACGGGATGTGATCGAGTAATGGCTGTGGTTCGTTGAATTTTGCAGCAGGGGGTTTGTAAGCGTTCGAACCGCCCGGCTGATGAGTCCGCGGATTCTGCGGATTTTTCGGTCGATTCCAATTGTTACCAGCCATATCTTACCTCCCGATCCAACCGACAAACCGGTAGTCCACCGGTTGCAGTTCATGATGTCCCTCGACGGTGACCCGTCGAACCGCCACGTGATACCGTGCTTTTCGATCCGGCATCGGATCACGCTCATTCTCTCTCCGCACAAACCGCATCAGGTCAACCGTTTCCAACAAGCCATCGGGATCTGGCACTTCCTCGATCCGGGCGATCACCCAGGCCATACCCTGTTGCACCACCTGTATCGTCGTCCGGCCATCAAACGCTTCCGCCCGGAGAATCATCCCGGGATCCGCTGGAAAATCAGTCGCCCGCTCCCATTCAACGATGCCCGGCGCGGACGTACCCTGCAACCAGCCGACCCCTCCCAGCGCCTTCAACGCGGCTAAAACCGCTGGGGCATCTGTGACGATTTCCGACCGCCGCACAAGCCCTCCCGGCTGCACGTGGATATCGTTCTCCTGCTTGAGAATCGCTAGGACCCGCTCCACCGCGTTATGCATCACCGCCTCCTTCCTGCGTCCATTCCCTCCAGCCGGTATCCTCCAGCATCCTGAAAAAACCCAGACCGCGGCCGGCGCCTCCGCCCAGCGGTAACCGCGCTGCCCCCAGATCCGCCAGCGCCGCATCGAATGCCGGTAGAATGTCCGGATCCGATATCGCCCCTGGTGATACCAGGTGAATCGTGATCGGCAGACCCGGTCCACGCCAAATCGGCCGCTCCGAAAACAACGCTCCCGACCGCGCACCACCGGTAAATCGATCGATCGCCACGTGATGCACCAGGTGCTGAGTTATTTTTTCATGACTATCCACAAAAATATCATCGATCAGAACCCGTCCCCGACTGCCCCGTTTGGCATCCGGACCGGTGTCATCCAACGCAAAACCAAACAGCTCCCGCACCGCCGGGTTGTCCTTCACTCGCGCATCAAATGCATCATCATCCACTTCATCCGCAAAAAAACCCGTCAACCGGTTGTAATGATACGCCGTGCGATGCGCCAGCGCGCCCTTGACCGACGATCCCGGCACATACAGGGCATTCTCCCGGACCGATCCCGACCCGTCATCCCAGACAATCATCCGGTCCCGGACCGGCGCCATGTCCGGATCGCCACCATCGGCAATCTCATCGGATCCGCCGCCGAACATCCAGTATTCCTGCGGCTGGAGAAGTAACCTCCGCAGCCGGCCCAACCCGCGCTTCGCTTCGTTTCGGTCCAACGGAGCAAGTTCCGCCGGCGTATCCAGACGCACCGGCAATGCGCTGAATTTCGCCAAACCCTCCTTCGTCCCGAGATTAAATTCGGCTGTATCGATCGCGACGACGGAAAACGCACCCAACCCCCGCCGGGTTTTTCCACCTAGCCGCAATGAGGCATCCTGAAGAACATCCAAAAGCGATGTCCATGTACCGGTGGTATCCCGATCCGCACCCTGCATCATGCATTCAAACGTGAACCGGTGCCCGGCACATACCACCAACTCATCAAACTTCGCACGGTCATCCCCCGCCGATGCACCCCGATGATCGATCTTCACGTGATCCCGCAACGTAGGACTGCATGCATTGGCCAAAACCGGATCGTTTAACCGGTCGACATCGACGATGCCCTCCACCGGCACACCGCGGCTGTCATGAATACAGCCCCAGGATACCGTCAGCCGACTGCCCCGACCCCTGTCAACTTCTTCATCCTGTGAATCCGTTGACCGGTCGGCAGTCTTTCCCGGCAGATGCGCACATCCGAACAAATCGTTTTCCCGGTCCCTACCGAACCGCTGACCAAACGCCGAACGCAACGCGCCCGCAAGGCTCGTTCCGGGAATCGACGGCAATCCATTCACATCGGTGATGACCTCGGCATCCGTCACGGTGCCCTCAGCGCCCGAACCAATATGAAACGGTGTCCTGAACTGGATCACCACCCGTGCAATATACACATGCGAAACCGGTACACTCATGATTTTTTCTCCTTCTTCGGACAGGAAATTCCCCGGGACAGATACCGGATCGCGTGAATGACCGCATCCACTCCAGTACCGGGGGTCCGGGTTTCGTTTTGGTGCGGATTGGGGGATGAATCATGGGCCGGCTCCAGCTTGCGGACATCGTTCAGGATTTGTTCATACAACGATACCCGATGATCGTTGAACCAGACCTTCCCGTTCCAATACCGGTGTCGGACCGACCGGTGATGTTCCGGCGTATTGGCTGGAGGCGGTAAACAATGCAGCGCCAGCGCAGCCAGAAACTGGTCCGTATGATCCCGGTTAGCCACAGCCAGCTCCCGGATACCCGACCACTGGGTTTTTCCGGGAACCGGTTCACCATCCTGCCGCAAAACGTTCATCAGGCAAACCCACGTCTCCGCCCACCGGCGACCCTTCTCGGCAGCCGTCATGCTTCGTTTCTTCCGGTTGCTCCGTTTGATCAACAGACGAATCAACGGCGACGCCGTCACCTCATCAATCGGTAAATGATTGGATTTCGAAGGGTTATTCTTCGTTGCGGCATCCACAGACCCCGTCCACTCGACGATCTTCAATGTCCGATCACGGATGACAAACACCGGATTGACCCGAACCGCTCCGTATCCCTCACTGGTGTATAACCCGACGCCCGGCGCCGACCGGCATTGCAGCGCTTCGAGGTCCTGGCAAGACCAGTCCCGCCCGGTATCGAACACGATGACCGACCCCTTCACCCACACATGACGCATCGTCATGCGCCGACCAAAAAACCGGTTCCACGGTGAAAATGAACGCATCCGTACATATGATAGCCGTCGATTGAACCGGGCGTCCGCTGGCAACCCGAAAAGAGCCGGCTCCGGAAGCATCACCGGCACACCGGCAGAAACCGGCGCGAGGTCGCTCTGAAGATAAAAAACAACATGTGATCCCATCGGTTCGGGTCCAGCCACCGGCATCTCCGGTCTGTCCATCGGTTCGATCCGGACATGACCAAACTCCGCGTTTCGAGATCGGCCGATTCGCACCGAACCTGTCAAGCAGTCGATGATCTGCTCGACAACCCGGTGATCCACGCTGTCATCCAGCTCGATTCGAAACCGATACCGGATACCCGGCGGAATGGACTGGTATGAGAACAGGCTGCCGTCTTTGCTGGCACCATATCGATCCCGTTCGATGGCCGTTTTCGTATTGAGCACGCAAGGGACCGAGAAAAACTGCAATTCAACAGGATCGATGTAATTCTTGCGCACTTGCGTCGGCTGGCAATCCGACCATTCGGACAAATCGTATAACCCATTGAAATAGGTCGGACCGTTCTGCGCGGGGAATTTTGCTTTGTGCACACTCAATGGAACCGGCACCGTCATTCGGTTGTCGACGACAGGGAGCGCGTCCGAGAAGCGGATGTGACCAGACAGCAGATGATCCGGCGACAGACCTGGAATGGACGCCGCCAATCCCTGGAATACGGAACCCGGCAAGTAATCCAGTGTTACATGCGAACCTTCCTGGACACCAGATGCCGAAACGATCACATGCGATTGTGTTTCCAGTTCAAACCATTTCTCCATCATTGATCATTCCCTCCATCCATGAGCTGCATCCGGCATCGACCCAATCCGCGATGGCGATTGACGCCCAGCGCTCGCACCAGGGGGACCGCCATGTTCAGCACGTCAATCCAGTCGTCGGGATCCGAAGGTCCATAAATTATTGATTCCAATGTCATCGGTACCGTCACTTCCATGCTGCGCAATGACGTTTTCGCAGCAGTTCCCGTATCGGAATCGATCCGAGTGGCCGCCACCGTTTCATACAACCCATCGATTAACTCCGCAGCGGATGTCGCCTTCAGCACTGTCTTCTCCGCGGAAGGCAACCCGGCATTATCGAAAACGAGACGACCACTTTCGTTTCCATCGCCTTGACTGCCAAACCATGTCGCGACTGTCGTTGCATCAAGATGTCCATTATCGACACAGAGCTGAACGGCTTCACGGATCAGTCCCTTCAATGTCCGGCCCGGAAGATACGGCAACCCGTCAGTGTCCTTCAGAACCAGCGCGTCGACATCACCCCCGCGGCCGTGACCTGAACTGATATGCCAATACGACAAGATATCAATCGTCAGTTTTTTGCCGATCATGCCCGTTTCTCCTTATCTTTCCCGACCGCGGCTCGTAACTCGACGGCATCGAGCATCGGTGTGCGGATCGTCCGGCTGTCCTGGCCGGATAGAACCTGCCAGAGCGGTTGATTGTCGGTGCTGCCGGTCAATTGCTTCAGTGCCTCAACAAACGCAGAAAACGATTGTTTTGATTTCCCTTCATCCGCAGCGATCTGCCGGATCCGTGCAAACGCGACGTCAGCAGGAGCATGACCCCGGTACATGGTGGAAACCAATTCGCGCACACTTCCACGCGGCATTTTTTTCATCGCTTCAAGCAATTGCAACATGGCTTCGATTCGGCAAAACCCTTCGACCGGATGCACGGTGTACGGCATCATCGACAAGACGGTCTTCTCCTTGTCATTGGGTCCGGGCAATGTAAACTCCCGTTTCACGATATCGTCAAACGACGATACTCCGGATGTTGTGATCCGATGCCAGGCCACACCGGAGTGTTTCCGTTCGAGTTGATTTTTCGCTGAGCCGCACAGCGATTCACACAATTCATATGCCTGGACGAATGGATATTTGGCTTTCACGAATGCAATGCCGGCACAAGCGCTAAGTCTTAGATCCGATAACGGTTCGACCGCCCCGATAGCGGTTTCGAACGTGGTTTCGAATCGATCCAGGAAACGTTCTGTAAATTTCAGTGCGTGCCGGGCAGGCATGACCACCGTCAGATCATCGCCAGCACAGACAATGACACGGATGGGCACGTGGTTGACAGGCATGTGGTCCATGATCGG
>JAFGMN010000315.1 GCA_016927515.1 candidate division CSSED10-310 bacterium
ATGCAGCATGGCATACATCAGCATCGACGCATGCCCGGCTGATAAGATGAAACGGTCGCGGTTCGGCCAGTACGGATTATCCGGGTTGAAGACCAGTCCATATCGCCAGAGCGAATAGGCGATCGGCGCCATACCCATGGGCGCGCCAGGATGGCCGGAATTGGCCTGTTGCACGGCATCCATGGACAGGGTACGGATCGTCTGAATCGTGTCGAGTTCAATCGTCATGTGGGGTCCTTTCTTTCAGGTGGAATCTTTGGGCAGGTATGGCTTGAGATACCCGCGCGATCCGAGAATCAGGAAAGCGAGAAAAACCAGCAGGTTGAGAAAAAACAGGCTGGGAGGCAACGGAACGATGCCAAAGCCGATTCCTTCTTTCAGCAAGAGCAGGTGCTCGATCACCATGAGTACGGTCACCGGTACTGCCGCAGTGATCGCGATTTTGAGCTGTTCGTTGCGGGGCAGGAGAATACGGAACAACGCGGCCACGATCCCAACGACAAACGATCCAATCATCGCCATCAGCGTTGTTCGAAGTGACCAGTCAATAAAAATGATAATGCTCCAGAATGTGAACGACACCATTGCTACGGCACCGCTAACCCCCCGAATGGCGGAAGCGGTGATCGAGACATCGCTGTGACCGAAAAACGAGTAGTCGTACGACCTCGAATCCTTATCCGTGGAAACAACGATCTTATCCTTTAAAAAAAACAGACCGATGGGGAATTCGGCCTCGCGTTCCCACTGCTGGCCGGTGACATCCATCACGACAAAATACCCGTTGCCGCGATAGACGACGGGGGTTTGATCCTGCATTTCCAGTTTGCCGCCGGATAATCGGGCTGGTGGAAAATGACGGTCATATATCTCAGCGATTTCTCCTATTTTCCGGTACGCCGAAATCGACGTACCGGTGCCGATAAACAGCGAAGAAACCAAGACCAGCATAGCCATGAAAATGACACATAACTTAAACGTCAAGACCCGCAGACCGGGGTAGACCCGGACATCGACACTATACGTCAGCCAGTTGACGAAATTGGTGAAACTGAATCGGACAAACACAGGCGTCTCCTTTCATCGGCATTGTATGCCGAAGATGATACGTTCACAACCGGTTGATGGTTCAAATCGCGTGTTCAGTCGACAGAGAGCAGGAGTAAGGAAAGGGGGGGAGGCATGGGAAAGGGTATGGGTGGGAGCATAGGAAAGGGCAGGGGGAGAGAGAGTTCGCCGGTAGGGAGTTATTGCGCCGGAGGTAGCTTTGGATTATCGTAAGCACGGGTAAACGGGGAGGGATCTCGATGAAGGTCATGCTGCTGGTTCCACCATGGACGATCTGGGATATCCGTGCGCACGATACACAGGGAATCGCCGGGATGTGGCCGCCCATTGGAACGCTGTATATCGCTGCTGTGCTGCGTAAAGCCGGATTTGACGTGGCATTCAGGGAAGGCGGGTTTTACAGTCACAGGCAGTTGATCGATGTGATCCGCGAGGAACGACCGGATGCTGTTGGAGCGTTTGTTATTGCGATGTTTTGGGAGCGGACCCGGACCCTGTTCACGGAGATACGGGCGATTCTGCCGACTTGTTTCCTCTTTGCCGGTGGTCATGGACCATCGGCGTTCGGTCCCCGTGCGCTGGAAGAATGCCGTGTGATGGATGCGGTCGTTTACAGTGAAGGCGAAGCGACGACGCTGGACCTGATGGAAAGAGTACGGGATTCCCGTTCGATTCACGATGTTCCCGGTGCTGTTGTTCGTGTGAATGGCACGATTATCGACAATCCGCGCCGACCGTTCATCGCCGATCTCGATTCTCTACCGATTCCCGCAATGGACCTGGCTGAACTGCACCGGTACCGGCCATCCTATGGTCAGGTGCTGCGACAACCGTCATTTCAAGTCATTTCAAGCCGAGGATGCAAAAACGACTGTTTGTACTGTTATCGGTTGATGGGCCGTCACGTGTTGCGGATGCGGTCGCCGGAGAGCGTTGTGGACGAGATCGAATACTATGTGCGGCGGTGGGGTGCGCGCGATATCAAATTCTGGGATGAATCGTTTACGTATGATCGGGCGCGCACCCTGGGAATCTGCGACGAGTTATTGCGTCGGGGGATCCGAGTATCATGGTGGATCAGTGCCCGGGCGGACTCCGTGGATGACGAGTTACTCCGCATGATGAAAAAAGCCGGATGCTGGTGCATCAATTTCGGGGTCGAATCCGGGGTTCAAAAAAACTTGGACACTCTGCGGAAGAATCTGACAGTGGAGCAGATCACCGTGGCGGTCCGGGCAGCGCATCGTGCAGGCATCAAAACATTCACAACCTATATCTTCGGTATCCCGGGTGAAACGTTTGAAGAGGGTCTTGAAACCATCGCATTAGCCAAACGGCTGAATTCGTACATTACGGAGTTTTTCCCGATTTCACCGTTCCCGGGGACGGATCTATGGGAGTTGGCATGCGGGTCACCGACGTTCAACTCGGATGTTCGGCAGATTGGGTTGTTGAAGGAAGAAATCGCCTTCGCACCCGACACGATGACACATGCCCAGGTATCCGAATTGCGGCGGCGAGCATTTCGAGAGTATTACATACGGCCGGCGTTCGTCTGGCGGTATGTGACCGGCATTCGGTCCCTGTTTGAATTGAAAGGATTGTTCGCCGGCGCGACGACGCTGCTCAAGTTCACATCGCCCCGACGCCGGACCTGTCAATGCACCCATGAAGGATAAACCTGCATCAGGATGATGCCTCCGCAAGCCAGCAGTCCGGCCAGCACGGGCGTCATCAGCCAGCCGAGAAAGATCTGGCCCAGCACGGTGCGATTGACAGCGCGCATGCCGCGCACGAAACCGATCCCTGCCACGGCTCCAACAATGGCCTGAGATGAAGAAACCGGAACACCGATCTGCGTGTAGATGTGCACCGTTATCGAATGTGCCAGGGTGGCGATGACTGCACCCTGCGGGCCGATCAGCGTAATACGGTTACCCACGGTTTCAATGACTCGGTGGGAGTAAGTGATAGCTCCCAAACCAATGGCGAGCGCTCCGATGACCGCACCCTGCGTAACCGACAGCATGCCGGTGTTCACATACACGCCGGTCGTGTTAGCCAGGTTGTTTGCCCCGAGAGCATACGATCCGTAACAACCGGCCACGATCATCGTGATTTTTAAGAAGCGTTCCACCTGACGGGTATTCAGAACCCGTAAATACAACACGGCATCGAATAGACGATAGAGCAGATATCCGATCACCGCAGCGCCGATAGGTGTCATGACCCAACAGGCAACCATCGTTCCAAACTGTTTCCAGTTCGGTGAACTGACGAGGAGCGTTACCCCGATGATGGCACCGACGATTGCCTGAGAGGTGGATGCAGGGATACGCAAAACGGTAAGAATTGTCATGGCCAACGCTGCGGATAATGTGCAAATGAACGCCTGGTTGATGCCCAGATCACCCAGGTTCCGCAGACTGTGCATGCATTTACTGCCCTCGGTCACCGCACCAATCAATACGAAAACCGACAGCAACCCCATCGCCGTCCGAAACCGAATCAAACGGGACGTGACACCGGTGCCGAAAATATTGGCGGCATCGTTTGCCCCCAAACTCCAGCCCATGAATACCCCGCTTATCACCCGCCACATACGCTAAACTCACCCGCCTTCCAACCCGATCATCTTTTTATCCGTTGTCGTGCGTTCAATCGTTGCCGCCATACTCAATCGTTCCTGCCGAAAGGATCCGGTTCTGCCATAATCAACGGATCTGCTAATATTAATCGCCGCTTTAATCGATCACTGTAATTGCAATCTGCCGATTCCATGCGTTCATTCACATGCGCAGCTTGGCAGCGAAAACCAGGATCCGGTCCGCGGCATCCTCCATCAGATCGGAAATCCGGGCAAACTTATCGATGACGCCTTTGAGATGAAATTTATCGATCTTCCGAAGATCGCTCTTGAAAATAATGCGCGTTCCCCGGAATTGAACCCGATCGATATCCGATTCAAACTGGTGAACGGCAACCTTCTTCGCAAGGAAATCCTCCTGCCCCCCGAGGAACGATTCGACGAACGCCGCCAGCGCTTGATACGCCTGCGTGTTCAATGAAAGCATTTCTTTCATTTGATCGACCAGATACGACGGAATCATCGGTCGCGTCAAATAAATAAAATCGGAAAACAACTCCGCATGATTGGCTATCCTGTCCAGCCTGTCCACAATGTCAAAATAATCCATCCGGTACACGGGCAAAAACGCACCGTCATACAACTGCTCACCAATCTGATTCCGTATGGAATCGGCCTCCTGCTCCAGTGCATGAACCTGGTAACTTTCCTGCTTGAACACTTTATCCGCCGTCATGTAATCGAGAATCATTTTGTGCGCTTCGGTAATGACCTCACCGATTTTCACAATATGAGCACTCAACAGGTTTTCGACCTCACGGGCTTTCTTGTCTGTAAACATGGTTATTCCTCGCTCCGGTTTGCGGAACCAAAATAGTTCCGCACATATTCGATGAACTGGGAAACCTTCCGATCCAACATGACATCGGACCGGTAAAGAATATAAAACGAACGCTGGATGGTCGGGAGATCCCGGATCCGCACCACGTGTAGGTCCCGCGTGTTGAAGCTGGAAATAAAGCTGAAGCCGAGACCTTCCCGAATGGCCTGAATCAGCGCATGCGTGCCTCCGACCTCATGAATTTTGCAGCGGGAGGGGAAAACGATCCCATGCGCATGAAGCACTTCTTCCAGCACCGAACGGGTTCCCGATTCGGATTCACGCGTGACGAACGGCAGGGAAGACAGATCGCGAAAGGTCAATTCACGATTTTCCCGGGCGATGTCCGAGTCCGGCGATACCACCGCAACAATCGAATCCCGGGCGATCACTTCCGATCGTCCGGTAAACCCCGGCATGATAAACCCGGTGAAGCCGGCATCCAATGTGCCGTTCTCAACTAAAATGCAGATTTTCCGCGATCCGGCCAGCACCACCCGCATCTCTTCGCTCTGGCTGGTCTCCTGATACAACGCAATCATCCGCGGTAACAAGTGTTCCGAAGGCACCGATGACGCGCCGATGTGAATGACCCGGTCCTGGTTGATGATCCCGAGATCCGTAAGCAAATCCATCGTCTCCCGCAATACCGTCCGGGTATAATGCAAAAACCGCTTGCCCGCTTCGGACGGCTCACCCATGCTGCGCCCCCGCCGAATCCATAACAGCGCCCCGACCTGCTTCTCCAACCGATTCAATTTCTGCGTAATCGCGGGTTGCGTCAGGTCCGTTCGCTGAGCCACTCCCGAAATACTGCCAGTCGTCGTGAGTAATTCGAATAAATAGAGATCCTCAAGAGATATCTTCCTGCGAATGAAAACATTCATCGAGATCTCCTCCCTTGACAATTTAGTTATAAGCAGAAAGAATATCGTTGCTTATATCAACGGCCCCTCAACTGAAACCAGTATAGACCAGTTATATAAGAGAAACAAATGATTATTCTGAAACGGTTATAACGAAAGGGAAGCATCCATGCTCGAGTATCTTGTTGTCGATGTTCGGGGAACAGCCTGTCCCATTCCTGTCGTTCGCACACGGGACGCAATGAAATCCGTCAAACCGTTATCTGTGCTTGTCAGCCAGAAGGATCAGGTCGATAACGTGTCCCGGATGGCCATGCGGTCTGGCTGGAACGTCACCCATCGGCAGGAACGGGATTATCACGTCGTTGAATTGATCCCCAGTTCCGCTGCCGTCGAACCCGTGGCCGCTCCCGAAGATCTCGTGTGCAGCCTGCCACGCACGCCCAACCGGCCCGACCGGCGATTGGCGGTCATTGCTTCGGAAACCATGGGTCGAGGTGATGATCGACTGGGAGTCATTCTGATGAAGGCGTACATCAATACGCTGAAAGACCTGGACCGACTGCCGGATACCATCATTTTCTACAACGGTGGCGTGAGGCTCGCGGTGGATGATTCACCGGTTCTGGAAGCGCTGAAGGAACTGGAAGAAGCTGGTGTAGAAATACTCGTTTGTGGGACATGCCTGGACTTTTTCGGACTAAAAGACCGGTTGGGAGTCGGTGTCATATCGAATATGTTCGATATTGCCGGTGCGCTGATGGCCGAGGGCATCAGCGTCATCGCGTGACGGAGAGGATTATGGAAGCAAAGCAGCGATTGACCTCGATGACATGCGCTGCCGGGTGAGCGGCTAAGCGGGGGCCGGAGTCTCTGGCCCGGATCACGGAACCGCTTCGCAAGCTTTTTCCGGCGGTTAATTATCCGCATGTATTGTCTGGCCTGGATCAGGCGGACGATGCTGCTGTTGTGCGCATCGATGGGAGTCGGGCATTGATATTTACGACGGATTTTTTCACACCGGTTGTCGACGATCCGTATGACTACGGTGCCATTGCCGCCGCCAACGCATTGAGTGATGTGTATGCGATGGGTGGTGATGTATTGATGGCCTTGAATATCGCTGCTTTTCCAGCTGATTTGCCGGAGGAGATCATTGCCGAGATTCTGCGGGGTGGTGCTGAAAAAGTGCGGGAAGCGGGAGCGGTAGTTGCTGGCGGTCATACGGTGGATTCGGAAGAACCGCTCTTTGGTCTTGCGGTGATCGGCACCGTTGATCCGTCCCATTTTCTGGAAAAATCCGGAGCACGGGCCGGTGATCGTATGGTGCTGACGAAGCCATTGGGAGGAGGGATTGTCACGACGGCATTCAAGGGTGAAATGAGTTTACCGGGACATATTGAAACCGCCTCGCAGTGGATGAAGCAACTGAATCGAACGAGCGCTCGGCGGGCTCTCGTGATGCAGTGCCGTGCCGCCACGGATGTAACAGGGTTCAGCCTTTTGGGCCACGCGCTGGAAATCGCGGTGCACAGCCGGTGCACGATCCGCTTGGATGCGTCCCGTCTTCCATTTCTGCCAGGAGCGCGTGAGTATGCTGATCAATGGCTATTCCCAGCCGGTAGCAGCCGGAACCGGCAGGCTTTCCAGGATCGTGTCGATTTCGATCGCGGTCTATCAGAGGAGTTTCGCACGCTGGTTTTCACGCCGGAAACATCCGGAGGCCTGTTGGTGTGCCTGGCTGCTGTCGATGCGGAACAATTCGTCAGCCAGGCTGTCGAGGAAGGTGAGGGAGCATGGATAGTCGGGGATATAATTGAGGGTCCGGCCCGGATCCTTGTCAGGGGATCGGAATCGTCACGTTGATGGATCTGGTGTCAGAGCAGTGACGGCGAAAAAAACTCCCCGTCGTGACCGTCCTTAAAAAGCGCCCAGCAGTTTTGCTGCCGATGCCAACACCGCGGCGGTCAGTACGCGCCGGACCCATTTTTCGCCGCCGGCCACGGCCCAATGGCTTCCGAGCCACCCTCCTAATGCCGTGCCGGATGCAAGCACGAAGGATAGTCCCCAGGCAATCAGATCGAGATAGATGAAGATTCCAACGGCCATCCATGTGGTGACTCCAATGATGAAAACCTTGTACCCGTTCGTCCTGACGAGATCCAGACCGGCTAGAGATGTCAATGCGGCGATAACGATGAAGCCGACGCCGGCCTGGATAAAACCACTGTAAAAACCGATCCCGGCGAAGGCAACGATGATTCCGAGTTTGCGGCCAGGTGACACATCTGGTTTTTGGACTGCGGATTCACCTCGTCGTTTGCTTTGGGTAAGAATCAGAACCAGAATAAGAATCATCACAACGGACAAAATCCTGCGAAAGTTCTGATCGTCGATCCGGGCGGCGCTGATCGCTCCAAGGATAGCACCCGGCAACGCTGGCAACGTCAGCAACAAACAGAACTTCGTATTACCGATGCCTTTGCGGCGAAAACCCGCAACAGCTGACACACTCTGCACGGCGATGGCCAGCCGGTTCGTCGCATTGGCTGCAGCACTGTCCAGACCGAGAAAGATCAACAGCGGCATGGTGACAAGCGAGCCACCGCCGGCCATCACATTGCAGATTCCGGCAAAAACACCGGTGATGAACAGCAATGCGATCTGCCAGATGCTTCCACAATTCCAGGTCATTACGTCGTGTTATTTCCAGGGAAGAAAATATCGATCGGTGATCACTTTGAACGTTTTGTCACTGCCGTTTTTAACTTCCTTAATTAGGTTCATCGAAATCAGAGACAGGATGAGTTTGTCCAGTTCCTCGCGTTGTCTGCCGGAACCGAACAGGAGCCGTGTCGCATCAACGGGCCGGCTCAACCCCGTATCGTATTTCAGAATGTGAATCAGGCAGAGACAATTGATCCAGTGGGTAGCACGAACCAGATTCAACTCGGCGATGGGTGTTGAATATGACGTGATGACTCGGTTGCGCCGATCTTTGAAGGCTCCGACATACATCAGCATCCGAACGATATCCCGGATCTGTGATTTATAGATTTTGACATTGGCTTTTTCGTATTCATCGGCCAGGTCATCGATCAAAGCACTCAATACCATGTTATCGGGATCCCGTTCATCGGATGCCAATTTCTTCAAATCCCGGGTAATACGGCGCCGCATCTCGGGGTCCCATGGGCGAAGCCCCATGGAGTTCAACACGCTGGTATAATCTTCCTGGCCTTCTTCGCCACCGTCGGCACTGCCGGGTTCGTCTTCCGGTATGGGCGACGCGCTTTTGGGCAATCCGATTTCCAGCAGACCCGTCTGGGGATGATTCTGCAGTTTGACATGGCCTTGGCGGGCTCCAGAGCGCAGGAAACCCGTGAAACTCTTAAATCCGAAATTGCCGAAATGGAATGCGGGATTCTTCCTGAGAATCGTTTTTTTCACCTGGATCGCCGATACGAATTCCTGACCGTCCCGAAGCAGTGCTTTCACGGCACTGACCAGAAGGGTATAGATGTTTTCCCGGTCCATATCGGATGTCAGCCTCTGCGATTTCACCAGATTGTTAAAATAAATAAACTCATCGCAATTCTGCACCAGAAGGTCGGCAGTGCTTTCGAAAACGCCGAATCCAATGATCTGAAAACTGTGTTCCCGTAGTTTCGTGACCAACGGGAAAAAATCCTTGTCTCCCGTGACAATGGCAAACGTGTCCACATGTTTCAAAGTCAAAGCGATCTCCATGGCATCAACAACCATTTTAATATCCGTGCTGTTCTTGTTGGTTCGGCCGCGCTGGGGGAGTTCAACCAGATCGATGGCATGATCCTGTATCTCATACCGGTAATCATGGTGTCGCCGCCAATCGGCATACGCTCGTTTGATAATCAGGCGGCCGCGTTCCTTCAGAACCTCGATAATCGGTGTGACCTGAAAACGGCCTAAACCAGCGTTTTCAGACGCGTAAATGATATTGTCCATATCGATGAGTAATGCGATGCGCGATTCAGACATAGGTTTTTTCCATTCCTTTCCGTATTCCATTCACCACATCGTGTGCCGGATGATGGGATCAAACCTGTTATACTCGATTCCAGCTTCGGTTGCATATATTTTTAATGTACGCCATAAACGGCGATGATCGTTATCGGCAATAATCGTAACCGGTAATGATCGTAACCAGCGATGATCGTAACCAGCGATGTTTGAAACAATCGGGATCAAAAGGGGATGTCAGAACGAAGCGTCATGAATATCGAAACACTCCGACAACAATCGGAAACGCAATTGAAACACGTGCTGAGAATTGCATCGGCTTCGCGTCAAATGCTCGTTCTGACCCACGGCAATCCAGACCCTGATGCCATCGCCAGCGCATTCGCGTTAAAATATCTGGTCAAAGCCAAGACCGGTTGCCGGGTTCGCGTTGCCTATCCAGGCGTCATCGGCCGGATGGAAAACCGGACGATGGTCAAGTTGCTACGTCTGCAAATGATCCGCCTGGATGAGATCGACTGGCGCAATTACGATTGTATCGCCCTGGTGGATCATCAGCCCCGGCGCCGCATGTACCCCTGGCCGAAAGACCGCTGGCCGGATATCATCATCGATCATCATACCCGGCGCCCGCTTGAGCG
>JAFGMN010000316.1 GCA_016927515.1 candidate division CSSED10-310 bacterium
GCAACGGCCTCAATCAATGCCCCACGGGCTTCTTCGATCACATCACTCAAATCACCGGGAATATCCGTTGGACGCGCTTTGCCCGTCGCTGAATCAAACACATACGCTCGATTATCAAGCAAATCAACGATTCCCTTGAAATCCTGCTCCTTGCCGATTGGAATCGCGATGGGAATCGCCCGCGGCTCCATCGATTGAATAACCGCAACAGCAGATTCAAACGACGTGTTTTCTTTGTCCAGCTTGTTGATCACGAATAGACGGACTGGTGGGAGAGCGTCTCCGGATTCCCACAACCGCTCCAGGTTGAACTCGTCGCCTTGCCCCCCGCCAACGACGAAGACGGCGATATCCGCGCTGGCCAAAGCCGGGAAAGCATCACAAATAAAATCGCTGTATCCCGGCGTATCCAGGATATTGATCTTATGCTTTTTCCAAAGGGCAGAGCAGACAGATGTACTGATCGTAATCTTTCGCTTGATCTCGTCCTCGTCGAAATCCGTTACCGTATTTCCTTCGTCAACGTGAAAATGACGCTTCACCGCTCCCGAAGTAAACAGCATCGAACTGACAAACGATGTTTTGCCGGTATCCCCGTGACCTGCAACTGCAATGTTTCTGATCATTTTACTGTCCATCTGGCTCATAGTTCCCTCTTTCTGAAAATGTGCCGGCACCGGCGCTTTGCCGCTTGTGCTCCATAACCGGATCATCCTTCCATCCATGCGCGCATTGTCATGAATGCCGCCTGCTCCGGCAGCCTCCATCCGATAACCTGCAAGAATAGAAAATGGTATCTCCAAGGTCAAGTCACAAATACAGAATCATCGGCTTGTCAGATGAACCTATCGCCGGTATGCTTTCACAGGACCGGTTCCTGTCGGGGAGGTATCCATGATCGCTGTTGTTCAACGTGTCGTTTCTGCTTCGGTCAATGTGGACGGTGAAACTATCGGCCGGATCGGAAACGGTTTACTTGTGCTGGTGGGTGTCGCCGAGACCGATACAATCCAGGATGCTGAATTTCTTGTCCGAAAAATCACCGGCTTGCGGATATTCAATGATCATCTCCAAAAAATGAACCGGTCACTCGTCGAAACCTCGGGCGCGTTGCTTGTGATTTCTCAGTTCACGTTGCTCGGTGACTGCCGTAAAGGGCGGCGCCCCAGCTTCAACCGCGCTGCCCGACCGGACCATGGGCACGCGCTTTACGACGTGTTCATCGACCGGTGCCGCGCGGAGGGTATTCCAACGGAAACGGGACGATTCGGTGCAATGATGCAGGTGAGCCTTGTGAATGATGGTCCGGTCACATTGATTCTCGAATCTGATGGATGAGTGATTTAGGAGGTGGTTGAATGGGTTCGGATGTTTATTTTGTCGGTTCACGTGCCAAGCTTCATAAAAGTCCGGCGGAGCGATTTCAGGCTCTGGTGAAGGCCCTGGGTTTGGGTGTCTGCAAGGCTGAATCCACCGTGGCAGTAAAAATCCACTTCGGCGAAGACGGCTCCACGGGGTATATCCATCCGACATATGTCCGGACACTCGTGGAGATGCTTCACGAGCGGCAATGCCTTCCGTTTCTCACCGATACCAACACACTGTACCGGGGTCCACGATCCAACGGCGTCTCCCACCTGGCGCTGGCAATACGAAACGGCTTCGGATTCGCTATGACCGGCGCTCCCATCGTGATTGCCGACGGCATGAAATCCCACTCTGTTACAGACCTGCCTGCAGGACCCCGGCATTTTGACTCGGTTCGGATTGGTGCGGCCATCACCGAAGCAGATGTGCTTGTTACGATGAATCATTTCAAAGGACATCTGCTGACCAGTTTCGGGGGAGCCATCAAGAACCTGTCCATGGGTTGCGGCTCGCGCGCCACCAAACAGCGAATGCACGCCGATATGCAACCAGCATTGGTTAGTCGGGACGCATGCACCGGGTGTGGAGAATGTGCCGCCATCTGCCCGGTCGATGCCATTGCGGTCACCAGCGGTATCGCGGAATTCGATCATGAAAAATGTGTGGGTTGTGCTGAATGCCTGGCTGCCTGTCCGGTTCATGCGATCAAGGTACTCTGGAGCGGCACCAGTGGCACGGTGCAGGAAAAGATGGCCGAAGTGGCCATGGCGGTGGTCCGGCATTTCCGCACAAAGCATCTCCATTTTAATTTCTTGCTGAACATCACGCCGGAATGTGATTGTCTGAAGTGGACGGATAATCCCGTCGTTCAGAACATCGGCATCTTGGCCTCTCGTGACCCAGTCGCACTCGATCAGGCAAGTCTCGATCTGGTGACTCAGTCGGCCGGTCTTCCCAATTCCAGCTTGCCGGAGGGTGTCGCAGCCGGACAGGATAAATTCCCGTTGATTCATCCGGGAGTCGATCCCGATGCGCAACTTCGCTATGGTGAAGCGATTGGCCTGGGCAGCCGGTCGTATACACTGATCACGGTGCCTTGAGTCTGGAGACGGCGGAGAATGGTGAAGGCGATGAACCCGGTGATTTTGACGGTCAGTCAGTTGACGGACCGTATCAAGCGTGTGCTGGAGCAGTCCTTGGGTGAAGTGTGGGTACAGGGAGAAATTTCTAATTTTGTGCATCATGGTTCCGGGCACATGTATTTTTCCCTGAAGGATGCCGATGCCTATCTTCGGTGTGCGATGTTCCGGGGAAAAAACCGGAATTTGCAGTTCATGCCGGCCAATGGTGTTCAGGTCCGGGTACGGGGAATGGTGGGAGTATGGCCGCCGCAGGGGACATACCAGTTGTATGTCGAGGAGATGGTTCCTGCGGGGCTGGGAGCGCTGTATCAGGCGTTCGAGGAATTGAAGGGGAAGCTGAGCCGGGAGGGCCTATTTGACGCGCGTCATAAACGACCGATTCCCGGGTTTCCATCCCGTGTGGGTATCGTGACGTCTCCGACGGGTGCTGCCATCCGGGATATCGTGACGGTAATCGGCCGCCGGTTTCCACTGGTGGATCTGGTTTTGTGTCCGGCGAGGGTTCAGGGTGATGCAGCGGCGGCGGAGATTGTTCACGCAATCCGAACCTTTGATCGGTTACCGGCCCATGCTCGCCCGGATGTGCTGATCGTCGGCCGCGGAGGTGGCTCTATCGAAGATCTTTGGCCGTTCAATGAAGAAAACGTTGCCCGGGCCGTTTTCGCGTGTTCCATTCCCATCATTTCCGCCGTTGGGCATGAAATCGATTTCACCATCTGCGATTTCGTCGCCGATGTGCGAGCTCCTACACCCTCCGCCGCTGCTGAATGCGCCGTGCCCGATATGATGGAACTCCGGGCGGGATTAACACATATGGCGGAACGCATGAGCCGGGCGATGACCGGCAGAATTAAAAACCAATCACTGCACGTGGACCGGTTGGGAAGCAGCCGGCTGTTCCTGCCGGACATGCTGATTCGCGATCGCCAGATGGCGGTTGACCGGCTTACCGACCTGTTGGGTGGAGCCGTCAAGGAAATGACATTTGCCACCCGGACAAGATTGAATCTGATGGAACGGCGCATATCGTCGCATGTTCCTCACCGCAGGGTGGTGGATATGCGATCACGAACGGAAAAGCTGTCCGGTAAACTCATCGCGGCCTGGGCTCAACTGGCCCGGACACGAGAGCGCCGATTGGTTGAATTGGCGAAGCCTGTTTTCGATTTTTCCCTCGATGCGTTCCGCCGGCGTCTCGATGTGGTGGCGGCCCAGGTGATGGCACACAATCCCCGAGCGGTTCTGGAAAGGGGATATGCCATCTGTCTGTACCGCGATGGTTCGATTTTGTCTTCGACGGCGGATGCCTCGCCCGGGTTACCGGTACAGGTGGAAATGAAAGACGGAGTATTGGACTGTGAAGTCCGCGATATTAGAAGGAGATCAGGATGAGCGAGGAACACATTCAGGGTGGGCGAACCGCGTTTCGGCCGGTGGACACGTTGACGTTCGAGGAATGCTATACCGAATTGCAAGCGCTGGTTGAGCAGTTCGAGCGGGGTCAGATGCCGTTGGCAGAATCCGTGGAGCGTTTCGAGCGTGGCATGGAGTTGTTGA
>JAFGMN010000317.1 GCA_016927515.1 candidate division CSSED10-310 bacterium
GACACCTGGGCCTGGGTCCCGACCATCCCGACCGATATGCCTTGGAAGTATTCAATGAAATCTATGGTGGGGCCGGTCTGAGCAGCCGGTTGATGAACGAAGTCCGAACCCGAAAAGGACTCGCCTATGTCGTTTTTGGTGCCCATATCCTGGAAAAACCAGTTGGTATGTTTCTGGCCGCCTGCATGACCAAGAACGAATCAGTAGTTGATGCCGTGACCACCATTCTCGATGTTACCCAATCCCTGAAAACAACGCCTGTCCCAGAACCCGAATTGCTCCGCGTGATCGAGTCCATGGAAAACTCGTTCGTTTTCACTTTTGAACGCCCGCGACGCGTGCTTCAGCAAATGCTGGATACCCGCCGGAAAGGACTTCCCGATAACTATCTGGCGACGTATTTACAGAATATCCGTGCCGTGACCCCGGACACCATCATGCAGGCAGCAGCCAATCATATCCGGCCCGATGCGTTGCAGATCGTGATCGCTGGTCCCGTAGAAGCGCTCAAACCCGACCTGGATAAACTCGGATGGCCGGTGGAGGTCGTTGACAGGAAATAGCCTCGCACCGTATGGTCAGTCAGTATGAAACGCCGCATTCCATGGCGATGTATCCTGCTGATCGGCCTGGCCGCCGGGGCGCTGTCGGTCCCTCTCGCCATGCAGGCTGCTATGCGAACCGCACCGCTGCAAACCAGATCGCCCTGGCTTGTCGCTGAAACACAGAATTTTGTGATTATCGCAGAAGAGAATCTGCGAAACCAACTCCCGGAACTGGCGGCTGATTGTGAACAGGCTTATGCAAATTTGGGTCCCCTATTCAACTGGCGGTTTATCGACAAGGTAACGGTGTTGTTTTCAGATGGTGCCGACCAGCACGCCGGCTGGGCGACGCCGATGTCCCATCCCACCCTGTTTGTGATGGCAGCGCCTCCTCGAAACGGGTCCTGTCTGGCGGGACCATTCAGTCACCGAAAGCGAACGATCACCCATGAGCTGACCCATCTGCTGCAAACTGATGCACAGTACGGCATCGTCCGGCGCATGCATGCTGTTTTTGGCCGCGTATTCGCCGATCTGATGGATCCATTATCCCTGGTCATCGGCCTGCTGACACTGCCGCCGGCCAATGCGGCACCGACGTGGTATCTCGAAGGCACGGCGATTTGGGCCGAGTCACAATATGCGGGTCCTGGCCGTGGGGGGAGTGCCGAAGTGGACGCATATTTCCGTGTGGCAGCCGCACAGAATCGCCTGCTGCCACCGGAACGTTGGCATCTGCGCGCCCCCGATTGGCCCTATGGATCGACTGCGTATTATTACGGCATGCGGGTGATTCAGGAAGCCGTGTCACCGGTGGACCCGGTGCCGCTTGTGGATTCGGCATCTCCCGTGGACCCGGCGTCGTGGGCAGATCCAGCGCTTCCCGGTCGCCTGGGAATGGTTGTCGCTCAAGCGCCGCTGGCCGGTTTTTTTAACTCCCGTGCCCGGCAGTTGGGAAGCAGGGATTTCAACACCATCGCCCGGGATGCCTGGCTATATGAACAGCGGTATCAGCGTGCGCGGATCGATGTCCTCCAGCGGGTCCCGCTAACGGCGATGCTTCGTCGAACACCCCTGGACGTGCAGGTGGGTGCCCCGGTGTGGACGCCCGCCGGCGATGTGTGGGTCACGGCGCAGAGCGATGAACGAAGGTCCCGGCTCGCGCGATTCGATCTGGCAACGAACACGCTGGATATTCGGGGTCCGCTGGTTACCCCTGGATGGACACGGACGGCGGTGGATCCCGAAACCGGTATGATCTTTTTCACCCGTCTGGACGGGTCCAACGGAACAGAATGGCGGAGCCGTTTATACTGGTTTGATCCGGTGACGGAACGATCGGGGTGCATCGATGGCCTGGACCGGGTGATGGATATCGCCGCAGCGCCGGGTGGCCGACTGGCTGTGGTGCGGCGGTCGGCCGCGGAAGATACGCTGGAACTCTGGCAATGGCATGGTCCGGAAAGGCAGTCTCTGGTGTCCATCGGGACTCCGTGGCCGCCGGGATTCTTGGGTGACAATCCCGATCGTGTCTTGTCTTCACCGGTTTTTATGGGTGATGCGGATTCCCTGGCGTTTATTCGGCGCGATGAAACCGGGTCGGCCATTTACTATTACCGGAACGGACAGCATGGACTGGGTCAGCTTCGGCAGGCCGCCGACGAGGATATCCGGGATCTGGCATTTCTCAATACGAAAGACTCCGCATGGAGCGGTGATGGACCCTCTCGGTTCTGGCACGGACCAGCACCCGTGCTGTTCTGCGGAGATGCAAATGGTGTCTTCAATGTGTACCGGACCGGGGCGAATGATGAAACACAGGTTTTGACCCATTCATTGGGTGGCGTCTATGCGTGTGCCATTTCATCCGATGGGACGACAGCCGCACTGATCGGCATGGATGCGGACGGATATTACCTGACCATCATTCCGATCGAGGAACTCCACCCGCTGACGGAATCGCTCCCGGTACTGGATTCACCTTGGCGGTTACCAGCGCCGAGCCCATCGGTTCCACCACCCAGAACCTGGCTGATGGCGGACCCGGAGATATATCATCCGCTGAGGCATTTGCGGTTTGATTACTGGTCGCCCTGGCTGAATGCAGCTCCCGGGTACACCGCCGGTGGGGTCGTTACCCGGTGGACGGACAGGAGCTTGACCCATGCGGTGTTCGCCCATGCGGGCGTGGAATCAAAACACCAGGAGTTGATCGGGTCCGTGCACTGGGATTATTTACGGTCGCGACCTTCCTGGGGAATCCATATCAGCCGTCAGGCACCCATATACAGTGGATTGATCCGCGATGTTCGAGGATTGTGGTTTGACCTTGAGGAAGTGCGGTGGACAGTCACGGGTGCGGCACGATGGGAATGGTATCGGGCAGCCGATGTGGTGTCGGTGCAGGCGGGGTGGCAGGGGAACCACCGGGCTGTGAAGGATCACGCTCTCTGGAAGAACGCGATGGATGATGGCCGCATTCTGAATGAGCCGATGCTGGACGGTATCGAATCGTCGCTGTGGGTTGACGTGTCGATCAACACAGCAACGGTATACCCTCGAAGTCTATCTCTTGAGGACGGCGTATGGATCCATGGTGCTGCGGATTGGTCCAGCGGTGTGATCGGCAGTGACGTGGACCGGCATCGGATTCGTGGCGATGCGGCGATGTGGTGGGGTATTCCCGGTTGGGACAATCACGTCTTGAAACTGTCGGCATCGTATGGTGCCGGTTGGGGTGACCGGGTGGCGCAGGGAGCATTTACTGTCGGCGGTTATGACGATCTGGGTGCGGGTCATCCCCCCGGACTCGATTCGGCTATGCTGTTGAGGGGTTATTCCGGGAATATCCAAACTGGAACACGGGCGGCACGGCTGTCGGCATCCTACCGCTTCCCAGTCTGGGAACGATACCGCTCCATCAGCGCTCGGTCGGCTCTTTACGTGACCCAGGTGATGGCAGAACTTTTCTGGGAGACGGCCGCGGCCTGGGAAGACAGGGGTTTCGGAAGGGACTGGTATCGCGCGGCCGGAACGGAATTCAATCTGGGTGCGATCTGGTTCAGCGGAATCGACCTGGCACCGGGGATCGGTGTGAGCTGGATGCCCGACGGCTTTGAGAAAAACGTGGAGAGTCCTGAAGAGACGGATGGTGATTGGTCATTGTATTTTTGTGTAAAAGGAACCGTGAATTATTAGTTTTTCACTTGGCGTGATCATGGTTGTTGCTTTATGTATCCGGATGGAATAGGGTCCGTCGGGATGTGCGTCCAGACTGCATGTATTGCAGTCCCTTCTTTTCCTCGGGTCCGGCGGGTTGAGATCAGGCAAACACCGGACCAGGAAAAGAATATGAATTTAAAAGTAGATACTCATTTATCACTCCCCGTGAATGATCCGACGGGACTGCGGTATGCCGCGCTCGAAGGAGCATTCAAGACACTTCTACCCAACCTTTGCAAAGCCATTGCCCGTGAAGGGTATCGCGTTCCGACTCCCGTGCAGGAACAGTGTATCCCTCACGTGCTCGATGGTCAGGATATCATCGGGACCGCTCAGACCGGAACCGGTAAGACGGCTGCGTTTCTATTGCCGGTCATGCAACGACTGACCATGGATCCCCGTCGTTTCCCCGGAGGAAAACCCCGGGTGCTGATTCTTGCTCCCACCCGGGAACTGGCCGCGCAGATCAGCGACAGCATCGGAACCTATGGCCGTTTCATGTCCATCCGGTATACCGTGATCTACGGCGGCGTAAAACAGACAAACCAGGTCAGGGATTTACGGCGGGGGATCGATATCCTGGTGGCCACTCCGGGCCGGCTTCTGGATCTGATGCAGCAGGGGTATGTTCAGCTCAATGAAATCGACGTGTTCATCCTCGATGAGGTCGATCGGATGCTCGATATGGGTTTCATTCCCGATATCCGACGCATCATGAGTCAGTTACCCGACCATCGACAGACGATGTTTTTCTCCGCCACCATGCCGGATGTGATGGAACATCTGGCGCGAAGCATGGTTCGGGAGAATGCCGTCAGGATTACGATTGAACCGGAGTCTCCGACTGTCGAAGCCATTATCCAAAACGTGATGTTTGTCGAAAAGCGCGATAAGGACGCCCTGCTGATTTCCCTGTTTCAAAACACCGATGTTCGTAAAGCGCTCATATTTATCCGGATGAAGTATGCAGCCAATCGGCTGATGAACACACTATCGGCGGCCGGGATCCCGGGCGTCGCGATTCACGGCAATAAAAGCCAGGCAGCCCGAACACGCGCACTTGACGGTTTTAAGCAGGGGCAGTTCCGAGTCATGGTTGCGACAGATGTCGCGGCGCGTGGATTGGATGTCGATGATATAACCCATGTGATTAACTATGATCTGCCATCAGAAGCGGAAACATACGTTCATCGCATCGGCCGCACCGCTCGAGCGGGAGCTTCCGGGTATGCCATCTCGTTTTGCGATACCGAAGAACGCAGCCTTCTTCGGGGAGTGGAATCGCTGTTGGGGCATTCGATTCCTGTCATCACAGATCATGGATATCATTGTGAACTGGCACTCCAGGCAGGCAAACCAGCTCCACGACGGTTCAGCGCAGGACGCCAGGGCGGCCGGCGGTATACGCGCCTGGGTATCCCGAATCGGTCTCGCAGGTAGCCGTTCAGGCTGTATCATCCACCGAACGATTGACGATTTACCCGTCCCCGTGTGTGTCGACCAGACGATTGCACAGGGGTGAGTCGATCGCATACAATCGTATTGTGTGATGGGGAGGGGGGGATCGATGAAAAGGAACAATCAAGGGTTCAGCTGCTATGTCGTTATGGTATGCTTGGCAGTTATTGGTGCCGGGATCGATGGTTCAGCAACGGCATCGTGGACCTTTACCGAGATCAACTGGTCGCCGGGAGGATCGGGGGATGACGATTCGATCTATCAGATAGCCTGGCGACCTCAGGGTGATTATGCTCTGATTGCCGCTGGTGACGGTATTTTTCGATACAATCATGATACTGGAACGCTGGAATATTTAGATCTTGGATCGCGGAATGCTCGGGGGGTGCAATGGTCGCAGGCGGGTGATTATGCGTTGATAACCAATATCGGCCAATTATACCGGTACGATCATGCCGCCACCGGATTCGGCCCAATCACGACAATCACCGACATTCAGGCTTCCGGAACGGTGACCTTTTACGAAGTCGTCTTCAGTCCCGATGTCGGAAATCCACAGGCATATATTACGGCTAACCGGGCCGGAACGAGCAGTTCCCATCAATTGACTCTATTCCGGTACGATCCCCTCGGTAGCCCGCAAGTCTATGCGGATTATTCCGGCGGTACCACATATGCAATGAGTTCAGCATTTGGAGGCATTTCAGCGGCGTTTCAAGCCGATGGAGATTATATTGTTCTGTCGAACAAGGTGGCCAATGGATACAATGAGGGGATATTTGTCTACGATCCAGATCAGTCGACGTTTCCGAAAGAAGCTGCCGGGAATATGCAGTGGTTTTCACGTACTTCCTATTTGGGGAATGCGTGTGCGGTCACGATGGGCCGAGCTCCGGGGCAACGATTCGTGCTGGTCAAGGGGAATGGATATACACAGCGAACCACGCAGGCGGGAGTCCCTGCGTCGTTTGTCAACTGGGATCAGCCTGGACCGTCGCCGCACATGAGTCTTTACAGCGGTGATGCTGATTACAGTTATGACGGCATGATGGGTATAGTGGTGGAACGGGACACATCGAATCCATACCACCGGATTGGAACGTTTGACGGTGTTGGTGATGCGGTTGCCGGCGTAGACCTGATTGGTTTACCGATTCAGAGAAGCATCTCTCTTTTGGCCGTTGCCTGGCATCCCTCGACGCATACGGGATTGATTGGAGGACAGGATCGATGGCTGATCCTGTTTATGTATACGGGACCCACGGCAACGCCCAGCGCGACACCGACAATGACATCGACACCGACGGTCCCCCCCATCACGCCGGTTGCTACGGATACGCCCTTTCCATCAGTGCCTGCGACATCGGGAACGGGAATTGGACTCATGGCGTTGATTATCGGAACGGCAGCCGCGACTCTCCCGGCTCGCCGACACCACCGCTCCTGATACCGATACGGATACCGACGATGACTTCGGCAGTTGATTGCCGTGCCCGGTTGCCGTTTTAATCCAGAATCACGCGGCGGACACAATCGATCACGGTACCGTCCACCCACTTGATGGCTGCAACGATTTCCTCGCCCAGCTTTGGAGCTGCGGGAGGACCGCCGCAGATCGTTTCGGCTTCTGTTTTCAGTTCTTCGATTGTGCGAAGTGGCAAGGTTGTGTTTTTCAATGCGTCAAACAGATCCTGTCGTCGCGGATTGATTGCAATGCCACGTTCCGTCACGATGACATCCACGAGTTCTCCGGGGCCGCACAGCGTGGTCACGGCGTCGCGGATGACCGGGATCCGGTCCCGGAACAGAGGGATCGGCAGGATGACACACCGTCCAAACAGGCAATTCTGCCAGCCGCCGATGCCGTGCAGTAGCAATCCATCCGAATGCGTCACGACATTGGCATGAAAATTCACATCCACCTCCGTCGCTCCGAGAATGGCGATGTCCACCATCGATGCGAAGTTGCCTTTTCCGTGATAATTGTAGCTCGTAAATGGACTTGTATTCTGATGTGCGGGATTTTCCCGCATCGAACGCACGCCTTCCAGATCAAATGTCTGCCCATCCAGGATGTAATCGGTCAAGCCTTCCTCGAGCATTGCCGTCATATACTGGTTTGATCCTCCGCGGACAAACCGAGCTTTTATTCCATTCTTGCGCATCAATTCAGCGAGGAAAATCGAGAATGACAGTGACGTTCCGCCTGCGCCAGCCTGGAATGAAAACCCGTTCCGGACCAGCCCGGCTTCCATTGCGAACTGCACCGCCCATTCGGCGATGAGCAACCGGTCAGGGCTTTTGGTGATCTGTGTCGTTCCCGAAACGATTTTTGCCGGATCACCGATGGACGGTACCTCCACGACATAATCCACGTAATTGCCGTGGATCTGCCAGGGAATGCAGGGGAATGGTTCAAGATTATCCGTAACGACGACGACATGATCTGCATACTGTGAATCGGCCAAGGCGAAACCCAGGAGTCCGCAAGCGGCGGGACCGCGCACGCCGTTTGCATTTCCGAAGGCATCGGCTGCCGGCGCAGAAATTACAGCGATGTCGATGACGACCTCTCCATCCTGAACCGCTTGGTACCGACCGCCATGGCTACGCAGTACGGCCATGCCTTCCATGCCGCCAATGGAAGTGAACCGGCCGAGAGGTCCGTTCATGGAACCTTCAATTCGTTGGATCGTGCCATCCTTCATCCGGTCGATCAAACCGGCATGGCACGCAAACGATGCCGATGGATACCACACGATGTTTTTCACTCCGAGTTCGTGAATAGCTTGAAAAACCATGTTTGCCACGGTATCGCCGTCACGCAGATGATGATGGGTCGAAATCGTCATCCCATCGCGGATTCCACATCGGATCAAGGCATCTTTGATTGTGGCAACGCGCTTGTCACCATCCGACGGATAATCCGCGCATGATCGGATCCGGGGGCCGTATTTTCGACCGGTTGGAATGTATTGACCGACGCCCTGAAAGGGAATCGCCGGACGGCCGTTGATTTCCACCGGTACCGGTCGACCCAGGGCATTCTCTATTGTCTTGACCTGTTTGCTCATCGCTGCGCCTCCCCGTTCTCCCGCCATGTTTCAGCCAGGATACCGCTCCGGACTGCCAACACCACTGTGCGTAACGCACGCTTCACGACCGGCGGATCGATCATCTTTGTTCCCAGGCTGACAACACCTTGCCCCACTTTTTCCGCCGCCTCGAATGCCAAAACAATCTTCCGGGCTTTCGTAATTTCCGATTCCGTCGGCGCAAACGCGTCATGAATCGTACGGATTTGACGCGGATGAATGCACCCCTTTCCATCGAACCCCATGGCCTTGGCTTCGCGGACGCTATTGAACAATCCCTCC
>JAFGMN010000318.1 GCA_016927515.1 candidate division CSSED10-310 bacterium
CTCCCGGCAAATACGCCGCTATTCCACCGCCGATCAGTCCCTGTAACGTTCCCGCCGCCAGGTCGCTTCGGGTCACTTCCACCGACGTACCGATATGCTGGTGCGGGATCGATTCCCGGCTCAACAGATGCTGAATCGCTCCTGGAATGGCAAACAGACCGACGAACACAGGCATGATATTCTGAAACCCCGCTTCGGGTCCGACCAGAGAGCGGCTGGTCACAATGAGACCCAGCAACCCCGCCAGCCCGAACGTCAATAAACCGCCAGCCAGATTGCTCCATGCATGCTTCAATCGCTGAAACAGGGTTACTCCAAGACCCTCACCCTTCGGCCATTCACTCATCAGCATATATACGATGACAGCCATGATGATCCAGTGCATATGCGGCGACAGGATCCCGTGAAGAAACGGAAGCAGACGGGACCAGAGCGGAGCGGAGACCACCAGGATGCCGAGACCGATCAAGGCACCGATCGAGGTCAGTACCACGGCTTCATACCCCTTGCCGCTCATCAGGTACTTCATCCCTGGAAGAACGGTCACCGTCGCGGATTCATCCGGAGCTCCGATCAGGGTCATTGGCAGAGTATTCACAAAGGCGAATGCCACGACAAGACTGATGAAAAAGGGTGCTACCGCTGGATAGGGGATCAGGTTTTCCGTCGCTGACCATAAAATCAGGGCGATGCCGGCTGTATTGTAGATGTGCAGGGACGGAATCAGCGAAATGAGCGCGCCAGCAGCGGTTCCGGTCACGGTATAGATGATGATGTCCAGAAAATCGACGGTCATGTTAGTCATTGCTGTCGTCTTTATGCTCGGCGGTGGGTTCGAGGAGTTCAAAATGACCGGGGATTTCCGGTTTGACCAGCCGGAGTTGCAGAGAATCGCGATAGGTCGTGACCCGGCCGTTGAACCGGATGGTAGCGCCGGGAGCGTCCAGGGCGGCGGCGATTGCTGGATCCATCGTGGCGCGTTCGGTATCAAAAACGATGAGATCGATTGAACCGGTGTCGTCTTCGAGGGAAATGGACCGTCCGGAATTGAACAGACGGATGGTGGTGATCCGGCCGGAGAATGTCGCGGTGTGATCGACATCGTCCCGGGTAATGGACCCCAGCATGGAAGCCGTTGCCGTTTTGCGTGCGACCAGGGTGAGTCGGTGCGGTGAAGCCAAAAACATCGACGTGCCCCAGGATTCGCTGATGCTGAGGTTTCCGACGGCCGTGATGGAATCTCCGATTTGCGGGAAGTTCTTTCCCATCGCTTCCCTGAACCGGGCATATTTCCCGAAGCCGGTCAGCCGGATGCGACCGGTGCCGTCGTCCACGGTGATGTGGAAGGAATCCTTGGCTTCATTCACGGAGATGTCCAGCACGGTACCGGTGATACGGGCCAGGGCCATATTGTATTGGATATCGATAGCACCGATGGAGACTCGGGGGATTTCTCGCAGCCGGACGCCGGTCCACACCAGGATCAACCCGAGGACAGCTCCCAAGACGGCGATCCGCTTGACGATTTTCAATTGGAGCCGGTTTTCCATTGTTGCCTGGCAATGGGGGCATATCTCGTACGGACCAACGAATCGTCCGCATGAAGGGCAGTTTCGATCACGGGAAGGCGGGATTGCGCTCATTCCGTCAATCTAACGGACTTGGCGCTGGATGTCGAGATGCGTTTAGACCGGTGATCCCGGCATTCTGGAACCATTCTGTACTTTGTGTATACTTGAAATGATTACAATGGAACACCGAAATGGCAGAGAACAGCCGGACGTCTCCGTTGTTGCCGGAAGCGCCGGAAGCGCCGGAAGGTTGAGGAGGTTGAGGATGAATCGAATAATGGTGGGAAAAGGTGAGCAGCACGTTCATTTACTGGCGAAGTACGGTAATCGGCATGGGCTCGTGGCTGGAGCCACCGGTACGGGCAAGACGGTGTCACTCATGGTGTTAGCTGAGGGCTTTTCCCGGATCGGGGTGCCGGTATTCATGGCGGACGTAAAAGGTGATGTGTCCGGCCTGGCCATGCCGGGGTCGCCGAACGACACGATCCGTCAACGCCTGGAAGAGATCGGAATCGACGATTATACTCCCGAAGCCAGTCCGGTGGTATTCTGGGACCTGTTCGGCGAGGCCGGACATCCGGTGCGCACAACAATCACCGAAATCGGACCGACGCTGCTGGGCCGTATCCTGCAGCTGAACGATACCCAGTGCGGTGTTCTGGAAATCGTTTTCTCCATGGCCGATGACCAGGGACTGCTTCTGCTCGATCTCGACGATCTTCGATCGTTGCTGACATTTGTCGCCGAAAACCGGAAAACCATTTCGGCGGAATATGGCCTGGTCAGTAGCCCGTCCATTGCCGCAATCCAGCGAGCCATCCTGACTTTGGAGCGCGATGGCGGCACTCATTTTCTCGGCGAACCGGCGCTGAATATCGCGGATATCATGCGTACCGATCTAAGCGGTCGCGGCATCATCAACATCTTTGCCTCGGACAAACTAATTCTGAAACCCCGACTCTACTCCAGTTTTCTGTTGTGGTTGCTGTCGGAGCTGTTCGAGAATCTTCCGGAAGTCGGTGATCCGGACAAGCCCCGTCTCGTTTTTTTCTTCGATGAAGCTCATCTGCTGTTTGACGATGCGCCATCGGTCTTGCGGGAACGCGTCGAGCAGGTTGTGAGGTTGATTCGGTCCAAGGGTGTCGGAGTCTATTTCTGTTCTCAGTTTCCGGACGATATTCCAAGTGAGATATTGGGACAGCTTGGCAACCGGATCCAGCATGCGTTGCGAGCCTATACGCCGCGGGATCAGAAGGCGGTCCGCACGGCGGCGGAGACATTTGTGGCCAATCCATCGCTGAATGTAGCGGAGGCGATTGGTCAGCTTGCTGTGGGGGAGGCGTTGGTTTCCATGTTGCAGGAGAAGGGTGTACCGATGGCGGTTCAGCGAACGATGATCAGTCCGCCTCGCTGTCGAATGGGCAGTGTGACGCCGGAGGAGCGGGCGATGGTTCGCAGTCGAAGCCCAGTGGGAGCGGCGTATGATCGGTTGGTCAACCGGGAATCGGCATACGAGATATTGAGTCGGCGCGCACAGGTACCGGATGCCGGAAAAAAAACCGCCACACCGTCGGATCGAACAAGTATGATCGGAACGTTGCTATGGGGGACGGGTCGTCGCCAGGGTATGGTGGAAACCTTCGCCAAGCAGACAGTCCGAACGGTCGGCAGTCAATTCGGCCGGCAGATCCTGCGCGGGATTCTCGGTGGGATTCTCGGTGGATCCAAGCGCCGGTGAAATCATGGCATTCACGGTGAATCCATCTTCATCGATTCCACCGCGGAAAGGAAGGCATCCGATGGTGATCCCGACACTTGTGATGGCGATATTAGCTGTTGTCCTCACGTGGTTTGCTTGGCGCATGACGGGTGGAGTCCCGGTTGTAGGGTTTCAGTCAGCCATTCGAATGACCTGGACGATTTTGCCGATGTTGATACTGGCTTTTATCGTTGCTGGCATGATCCAGGTGCTGGTACCTCCGGCGGTCATATCCCGATGGGTCGGAGCGGAATCGGGATTCCGGGGTATCCTCATTGGTGCCGTGGCGGGCGGTTTCGCTCCCGGTGGACCCTACGTGAGTCTGCCCATCGCCGCTGCACTGGTTAAATCCGGCGCGGGGACCGGAACCATGGTGGCATTTCTCACCGGCTGGTCTCTGTGGGCTGTGGCTCGACTCCCCATGGAAATCGGCATCCTCGGCTGGCAATTGACTGTGGCCCGATTCGTCAGCACTCTTGTATTTCCACCTCTGGCAGGCTGGATCGCTCACCTGCTGTTCCAACCGTGACCGACACTCCCTCACCGATCCACTGCACAGTCACGATTCGATTTGATAATGCGGCGATCAGATTGACTCCCCGGAACCGATGCCTGACGCTTCCGTCTCCGCTTCACCGTCGGCCTCCGCGCCCGTTTCTGCATCTTTCTGCATCGCTTTCAATCGGTCCAGGAGCATGTCGGAAAGGATGTGGATCGCATCATGCCGACTGTTTCCTTCCACCATGAGACGCACCATTTCACGACGGAACTCCCGCGGTGAATTCCTTGCGATACACCCTTCCACCATTTCGTGGAAAGTGAGATGGTGACGGATCGCGTCCTTGTCCATTTTACGTTCGTTGAAATATTGGGTGTGGGACAGAAAAATCAACAGTTTCCGGTAACTGGATTCCCATTTCAGCCAGGCATCATAGTCCGGTCGAACATCTGGATCATACCCGTCCCGGATCGGTATATCCGGGTAGGAGAAGAACACCGAATAGGGATCCACGCTGGTTTCGGAGCGCTCCTTTTCCGTCCAGGGATACTTTTCGCCGGTCAAGCGCATCAGTATGTTCCGAGCGCCACCGGGATCCTGCGGTGATATGTGGTAGGACCGCTTAAATGTTTCCACGGCACCCTCTCGGTCTCCCAGTCTCAAACGGATGTTTCCCAGCGAATGCAGAAGAGACAGATAGTTCCTGTTTCCGTCTTCCTGATAATTTAATACATAATCGTCCGTATCCGGAAGACTGAGTTCGGCGGTTCGGCAACCCATCAGATAATATTTATATGCCAGATTGAACCGTTCCTTGCTTTCTTCGATTTCCCCCAAAAAGAGATAAACATCGATCATCCATGGGTATTTCCCGACGATTTGGTAAAACAATTCCTTGGCCCTGTCAGGGTCGACTTGATCCGCCAAATCGAATTCACGGTTGACCTCGATGAGTTCTTTTTTGTCCAGGATTTCATCGAAAACGAACACCAGACGGCGGAATACCCGGTCCGTATGCATCGGAAAACAATCGTTGGCCGCTGTTGGTCCATACTGGGTCAACGGATTCCACATCCCCTGTTCCTCGATGGCGATTGGTTTGGACAATACCGCACGGGGGTTCAGTTCGGAATCCACAACGACACCGAATAGCCTGTCGGGATGGTCTGCTGATGCGGATCGTTCCAGACCGTCCACTCGTACATGAAGTGTTTCGTTTGCGATGAATTCGTCCCGCCCGCAATCGAACAGGTACGATGTCCCATCCGCTTCCTGGAGCAGCAACGACCCGTTTTTTTTGGCTTTTACGATTAATTGAATGACAGAATTAATCAACGGCACGAGGATTCTCTCCTTTCACGATCCGCACCAGCCGCACGGATCTCCTTGATCGACCGATTAGTATCCCGGTTTCCATGCACCGGGTGCCGGGTTCGCGCACCGGGTATCGGGGTTCCCGAACGCTCATCATGCATAGTTGTTTCCATCGATTCCGTCAACAGCCGGAGACGGTTCTTTTCCGAATCGATCGGCTCACAGGAAGGATCAATGCAATGCGCGCCGCCACGAACGCCAGGATAGCCATCCCTGTAACGAACATTCCCAATCGATATGAAACGGGTTCGTACACAAACCGTACCCGGTGTTCTCCCGGTGGAAGTTCCATGCCTCGGAATGCATGATTGCACCGGATCACCTCGGCCGGAACACCATCGACGTACGCTCGCCAACCGGGATAAAACAGCTCCGATGAAGCCAACACAGCCGCATGACTGGTCTCCACATGGAGATCAATCCGGTCGGCGACCCGATCGATCTCCTCGACAATACTGAAAAAGGGTTCCTGCGTCGACACAATATCGCTTCGAACCGGTTGCCGAACGGTTATTTCATGACCCGGCCGGAAATCCAGGGATGTCAAATGAGACAGCTCCGCCTGGTCGTCCGTGAAGAGTCGAGTATTCCGACATGTATAAAACCGAGGGAGAGGATCGGTGAATTCCCTGATTCGAGTGGCAAGCATCCCAGGATACTTTTCCGGAACGGGAAACATGGATGGATCGGAATCAGGAACGATGGATTCCAGTGTGCGCCACGGCGGGTAAACCAAAAACCGGACACTGAAGAGGCGCAGCAAGTTGACCGGGGCCTGGTTGAACAACATGTACGCGGGGTTGTCGGCGTTGCTGAGAAGACTCAAGGATGGGTCAAAAGCTTCGGCCAGATGATAGAACAGACCGGGTGTAATGGCGTCATACCCCCGGACATCCTGCAGGTCATAGGACATGGATGTATTTGGAAAAAAAGCCGATTCGATTCCGAGTAGTCGTTGCGGCGTTTGATGGGATCGAAGAATCGGGATGACCGGATGCGGTGGGGCGATTCGATCCGGTGATATGGAAGCGTTGTAACCGTAACCAAATCGCATCAATTCAAGGAATATGACCAGGGGAAGTGCTGCCTGAAGTCGACGGAGACGGGGAAATGCGCCGACCAGGATTAGTGCGGCACCGCTCGTCAGGAAGATGAAAAACAGACGGATTTCATGGATCCAGAATGCGCTGCGATCCAGTTCATTGATCCGTTGCTCAATGGTGACCGACAGAATATTGACAGAAAAAGTCAACGATATAAACCAAACGATAACGGCAGCGATCGGCCAGATACGGTATTTCGGAGATAGTGTCAGCAGCCCGTCAAGACCAACACCGGCAAGGATGGCTCCGGCAAGATTCAAGATAAAGACCATGCGGAGATGAAATCCCAGATTGATCACGGGTATCCGTTCGAGAAAAGCGCTGAATCCGGGAAACCCGTAAACACAGAGCGAAGATAATATGCCGCAAACAGCCAGGGGGATCAGAATTTTCCGGGATCTGATTGTCTGAACGACACCGATACCGGCAAGAAACAACGTCCAGATTCCCATGTATGGTGCAGCGATTTCACCGTAGGTCAGAAGTCCATGAATCGAGAATAAATGGGGAAAAAAGAATCCGTTGTGTTCCGGTGTTCCGAATGCTTCCGGAAGGATGGTTAAAAAGAGACAGATAGTGGGAATGAAGGCATCGGAAATGGTTTTTTCCTCTCGTGTTTCCATGACCAGGCTGTTGGCTGAATACTCCAGAAACGGCAGAAAGCTGATCATAGCCAGAAGAAATCCCATTGCCCATCCGGCGATGCACAGAGCGGCGAACGCTTTTCGGGCCGATTGACGGGTGGTGACCAAGCGCAGACAGGCGTAAACGGCGGCAAAGATCAAGAGATAGAGCGAGGTTTCGGGGTGGCCTCCCAGCAGATGGAGCGCGGTGACGGCGGCCAGGGACAATGCGGAGAGAAGGTGGGGTCGTATCCTTAGGTTTTCGATGCAGAGGATGGTCCATGGGGCCCAGGTGCTGACAGCACTGCAGGGATAACCGACCCAGAGCACGGTGAATCCGCTGAATCCATAAATCATCCCTGCGGTAATGGCGGCGAACGGAGAGCAGCCCAGGCGCAGAGCGAGGAAATATGCACCGAGGCAGGAAAGAAGCATAGTACAGATGGCGGACATCAGGAAGGATGCGTTGACCGACAGCACGATCCAGGGGATGACAAACGGATAGAAACATTGTGATTGCACGTTTCCGATGAAGGGACAACCGCAGAACGACTCAGGATTCCACAGAGGGATGCTGTTGAGATGGATTTCTTCGTTGATGAAGAAGCGCCAGGGATAGAATTGCAGAATCTGATCGAAATTCTGGTATCGCTGTTCAGCAACCGGCAGATCGGACCAAGGATGGAATACGTACAGGCTATCACCGGCGACCAGGGTGCGCCCGGTCCGGATTTCAACGTTGAAAAAAGCGAGGATGATGGCCATGTAGATTCCGATGGCAAGGAAATGGCTGTTTCGTTTCAGAAGTGTCATCAGGTCACGACCCGTTGTCGAATCGCTCGGCCTGCTCCCGAGCTTCCCGGGCTTCATCCAACCGGTTCATTTCTTCCAGGTATCGAGCGAAATCCTGATAGAGGGAAGCCAGAAGACTGGCATATTCAACGGATCCACGTTTTTCCAGTACGGAAGTCATCAGATCGATTCCTTCCCGGGCGGCAGTCGCGGCGTCCTCACACCGGCCCCGCTGATGGTTGAAAAGTCCCAAATTCCGATAATACAGGGCTTTTTTCCGGATCACATAGTGGTGATCACTTTTGGCCAGAATGTCATCGAGAATCGATCGTGTCCGATCGAAGAAAAACGCCGCTTTGTCCAACCGATCAAGTTCGGCCAGAGTAACCGCTAGATTCATGCAGATCGACGACAGGAATACGCGCTCATTCGGCTCTTCATCCGCGGCGATGGCTGTTTGAAACTGCAGTGCACTCAAAAAATGATTCACACTTTCTTCAAAGCGGAAGATTTTTTGCAAATGGGTAGCGCAATTAAATTCTGCCTGGGCCCGCGCTTTTTTCAGTTTGACAGGATCGATGCGATCGGCCACTGAATCGAGCAAACCGAGACTTTCCTTAAAAATCATCAGTGCATGATCCGGATCGCCGGTTTTAGCGGCGATGATCCCCTGGTTTCCAAGCATCATCAAATAATCCAGATAGTATTGTTCATTACGGTGGGATTCCGGTGTCTTGTCCGCGGCACGGCGGGCCTGTTCGATGCTGTCCCGGGCGGTATCGAACTGAGCCAGATGCAGATGGCAGAAGGTTATGTCGATGTATTGAGTGGCGAGGTCCATCCATAAATCGGCGCGATCGTGCCAGAGGATCAGTTCCTTCAACACATCCCGGCATTGACCGTGGGTCAAGGCAGCGCTTTTTGCATCTCCGGAATCGAACAAAATCAAGGCTTTGCGCTTCAGAGTCAAAGCGAGTAGATAGAGCCAATCCGGGTCACCTTCCGCGGAAATCCGATGGAGGATGTCTTCGATGAACAGGTAGGCATGGAGATCGTCCACGAATGTATCGGGAATATGATGCAATTCAGGCACCAGACTCTCCAGATCGATCGTCGAGGCATTCACTTTATGGAATATTTCGTCGAGTAGCTGGCGCGGATCTGCAAAGGATCGACCATCGACGATGGATCGGCACCGGGCGGGACCGCTCCGTCCCGTGGAAGACGCCGTTAATTCCGGAGGGTCCGGCCGGGGATAGGGCCCACTGCCCAGATCGACATACAGCGTTCTCAGGGTTTCGGCAATTTCCAGCGCAGTGGCCGGCCGGTTTTCGGGATGCCGGTCCAGGCATCGGGAGAGCAGTTCCATCAAGGCGTTGGGGGCTGGTCCGCACGGCCATTCGCTCCGGGAAAGATACTCCAGAGCGACCGGCGCTTGGGGACCGAGAATCCACTTGCCCGTTCCAAACCACATATTCATTACCACCAGCGCCCAACTCCAGAGATCGGTTGCCGGAGTCAACTCTTCTTCGGCAGCCTGCTCCGGTGAACAAAAGGCTGGCGTCATGCCCCGGATGAGACCGAAATCCGCAACCCGTGCGCGTCCATCCCGCTCCATCAGAATATTGGCGGGTTTGATATCTTTGTGAATGATCCCGCCGCTGTGAGCTGCATCCAACCCCCAGGCGATTTGAATTGCCACGTCCAACAACCTGTCACGGGACCGTATTTTACCGGCCCGGATCCAACTATGTAGTGTTCCTCCGGATATGTAATCGGAGAACACGGCGAGGTTTCCATCGATCAGACGGAAAAACCGGGACGGCACGATATGCGGGTGATCCCCGAGACTCTGAGTAACGCGAATTTCCCGTAACAGATCCTGTCGGAGGCGTGTGGAATTCATTTTTTTTGAGTGAACGGTTTTGACAGCATACCGCATATTATCAAGGGAGCGCCGGACCAGGAAGACTTCCCCCGCTCCTCCGGCCCCAAGATATTTTTCGACCACGTAGACATCCAGAATGATCTGCCCCACGTCAAACATACCGGAATTGTATCAGATTACGGCGCAAGATCGAA
>JAFGMN010000319.1 GCA_016927515.1 candidate division CSSED10-310 bacterium
GTTGTATGCGCGCGTTGGCCGCTTTCCGCGAAGTGATGGTCTGGGATCCGAAACTGGCCTGTCAGGGCAGCGAAGCTATCCGGCGGATGGTGATCGCTACCACCGGTGTCGAACCCGCATCATGGTCGCGCGGTAGCGCTATGGCGCGTGACACGTTACCGATCAGCGGAATGTCGGCATATTTCCGCCAGAGCCAGATCCTCTGCGATGAGCTGATGGCTTCGGTGGAGTCGATCCCGCCGACACAGGGAACCCGGCGAATTCACGCATTGCGGGAGGCCATGGCTATTGCCCGGCGGATCCAGGACGACCGACGTTGGCTGGCTGCAGCGCGTCTGGCCGAGCGGACATCTCCGTCGGGTCCCCCGCCCGATACGTGTTTTCCGGATGGCTATTTCAAATGGATCAACACACTGATCCATGCGGAATCCATTGCCCGATTCGATCAACTTTTAGAAATGGGTCTGTCCCGCATGACGGCGGTGACCCAGGGACACTTTCTCGATCGGAACGACGGGTTCTGGCAGTGGCAGCCGGGATGGGGAAACAGTATCCCTGCATCGATACGGAGGACCATCATTCGAACGCTGGATCGTACTGCAGGGCAGACCGGAATACCGATCGGCGGATGGACGTTGATCCCCTATCCCGAGTCCATTCCCCGGCAGGGTTATCTGGTCGTGGGACTCGATCCGAAGCGGACTGGAGATATTGAATTCAGCGAGGCGGTCGCGACGCTGCGACTTCTGATCAGGCCCATCTTGGCGATCCGGGACGGGCTGCACGCTTTTCTGTCGGAGTCACAACCGCGGGAAATTCTGCCGGAAACGGGACCCACAACGATGTCTCCTATTAGGGATGCCGCCGACCGATTGCTTGGAGATGCACCGGCGATCCGCTCCCTGCGTGAGAAAATCCGGAAGATTGCGGGCAGTCCGTCTTCGGTGCATGTCCAGGGAGAAACCGGTACTGGAAAGGAGCTGGTCGCCCGGGCGATTCATTTCTGCGGGAATCGGCACCACGGACCGTTTATTGCGTTCAATTGTGCAACATGCCCGGAATCCATTATCGACAGCGAGCTTTTTGGTCATATCCGCGGTGCTTTCACCGGAGCACACGCGGATCGACGCGGTGTTTTCGCTTCTGCATGTGGTGGCACGGTGTTCCTCGATGAGATCGCGGATCTGCCGCCGAATTCCCAGGCGAAACTTCTCCGTGTTATTCAGGAACGGCGGGTCCGTCCGTTGGGATCAGATACGGAAATACCCGTGGATGTGCGGATAATTTCTGCCACTCACCGATCCCTGACTGAGGAAATGGCTTCAGGTCGGTTCCGGGATGACCTGTATTACCGCCTTGTCGTGATCACCCTGACCATCGCCCCTCTCCGGGACCGCATTATGGATATACCGGTTCTTGCCAACCGATTCCTCATCGATATCGCCGCCGCCATGAATCGGAATCCCCCCCATCTCACACCGGATGGCGTCCGATGGCTCCAAATTCAATCCTGGCAGGGAAATGTCCGACAGTTGAGAAACGTGATGGAGATTGCCGTCAATTTTGCTGAGCCCGGAATGGAAATTCGAGCTTCGGATCTGCGTCGCTGGATTGCCGAACCAATAGTGGAATCCCCGGAAACCCTGGCCCGGGTTCGCGAGCGCATCGAATCGAACCATATCCGCGATGTCCTAAGATCCTGCGACTTCAATCTGACCCGATCGGCAGCGGTCCTTGGCATTTCCCGCCAGGCACTGTTTAAAAAAATGAAATCTCTGAGTATAATACCTCCCGGAAGATGAATCGGACACGAGACAGGGAATCGTGGAGGTGTCATGGATGCATACGGCCAGACAGATATAGGGTGTCGACGCGCAGTCAATCAAGATGCATACTTCATCGACGCGAACGCGGGTATATATATTGTGGCGGACGGAATGGGCGGCCATCAGGCTGGTGACCTCGCCAGCCGCCTCGCAATCCGCTCCATCATCGATTTTCTGAATAAACAGGTTCATTTCGAACTGGATGATCAGACAATCGCTGATCGACTGGTTATCTCCCAAGAATTGTGCCGCTCCGCCGTGGTCTGTGCCAACAACGAGGTTTTTCAAGTGGCGGAAGAGCATCCTGAATTGTTTGGAATGGGCACGACCATCGATATGATGAGACTCGTCGATGGCTATGCCGTAATATGCCACGTTGGCGATTCCCGGATCTACCGCATCGCTGATGGCGCTATCATCCAGCTGACAAAGGATCACACGCAGATTCAGGAACTCATCGATCAGCACCAGATTACCCAGGAAGAAGCGCAGTATTCCACGATGAAAAACGTGATCACCCGCGCGCTCGGCGGTGCCGAAGATGTCGATGTCGATACCCTTATTATACCTGTTCGATTCGGCGATGTATTCATCCTGTGCACCGATGGACTCAGCGGCGTCATGGAAACCTGGGAAATCAAAGAAGAATTCGGCATGTACGACGGCGATATCCACGAAGCGGTCAAGGGATACATCGAAACCACGCTGGAGCGCGGTGCACCGGACAATGTCACGGTGCTTATTGCCGGCCCGGCGGATGAAAACGACTGCCTGTCGCCCGAGGACGAGATTGAAAATGCCGGCATTCTGATCCAAAATCTCGGTAGTGCCTACCTCGGAGACTGATCCAACCCATCCTGCAATCAAACCGGAGTAAATAGTGAAATTAAATCCCCAGCAAATGGAGGCTGTCAACCATACGACCGGACCGGCTTTGATTCTGGCGGGTGCCGGGAGTGGCAAAACGCGGGTGATTGTGCACCGGATAGCCCGGTTGATCACGGAATATGGTATTCCGCCGCGGCAGATCCTGGCGGTGACGTTTACCAACAAGGCGGCGAGTGAAATGCGGGAACGGATTCTGGCGATGCCTGATTTGCCTGAATCGTGCCCAGTGATGATCAGTACATTTCATTCCCTATGTGCCCGATTGTTGCGTTGGGAACACACGTATGCGGGACTGATGCCCGGGTTTACGATCTGCGATGACACGGAGCAGCTTGCGCGGATCAAGCGGGTGATGGTGGATCTGCACATGTCGACGGATCATCTAAAACCTCGTGAGGTTCTGACAGCTATCAGTCACGCGAAAAACCGTTTTTTGACACCGGAAACGCTGAAAAGGGAAGCCGGTAAAAACGTATTCATGCAGGCGACAGCCCAGGTATATCAGGCGTACGAAGATGGTCTGCGTGCCGATCAGACGGTGGATTTCGACGATTTGATCGTCCGGATTGTCCGCTTATTTCGGGATGAGCCGGTCGTTCTTGAGAAGTACCAGGAACGATTTCGGTACATTTTGATCGATGAATACCAGGACACGAATCCAGCGCAATACGAGTTGATCAATCTGCTGGGTCGTCGGTATCGGAATGTCATGGTGGTAGGGGACGACGATCAGTCCATTTACCGGTGGCGAGGAGCGGAGGTATCGAACATACTGAATTTCCCGAATGATTATCCGGGAGCACGGATTATCAAGCTCGAGCAGAACTACCGGTCCACGGGGGTGATTCTGGCGGCCGCGTCGGAACTGATGCGGCACAACACAATCCGGACCCCGAAAACGTTATGGACTGAACGGAGCGGGGGCACGAAAATCGGTGTCGAAACATGGCCGACGGACCGGGAGGAAGCGGAAGCCGCGGCCCGGGAAATCCGGAGTCTTGTGAACGATGGTTATGTGGAGTGGCAGGATGTGGCCGTTTTTTATCGTACCAACGCCCAATCCCGGATAATCGAAGAGGTTTTTACGAAAGAACGACTTCCGCATCGTGTTGTCGGTAACATCAGTTTTTTCAAGCGGAAAGAAGTAAAAGATATTCTGGCATACATCCGGTTGACATTGAATCCTAGCGATTCTTCGGCCATGATGCGGGTCATCAATGTTCCTCGGCGCGGGATTGGTAAGACGACGGTGCAGGTGATTCAGTCTGTGGCGACGGAACGCGGAGTGGATCTGTTTACGGCAGCGGAAACCATGACCGGGTCGGAGCGGTTGGCGAATCACAAGCAGCAGGCAGTGGCTGGATTCGTTGAGCTGGTACATGATCTAATCCGGCATGAACGGAATCATCCGCCGGATGAGTTCATGACGTACTGCCTTGAACGGACGGCGTATCGAGACGTGCTCCAACACGATGCATCTTCGGAAGCGGCGGCATCGCTGGAGATTGTCGATGAATTCATGAACATGGTTGGCGACTTCGCGCAGCGGGTAAAGGGCTCGCTGACGGATTTCGCCGATTATCTGTCGCTGGTTTCTGGTGAAGAAGACGATGGCGTTGAGGGCAGTCAATCCATGGTAAGCCTGATGACCTTGCATAATGCCAAGGGTTTGGAATTCCGGGTTGTGTTCATGACGGGTCTGGAAGAGGGTCTGTGTCCATTGCTGCGTGCGGCTGAGCGGGACAGCATCGATCACCTGGAGGAGGAGCGCCGCCTTGTCTATGTGGGAATGACTCGGGCCATGGAGCGATTGTTCATGTTCGGTGCTGGACGGCGCTTTCTGCATGGACAGGTTTCTGAACAGGTGCCGTCCCGGTTTTTATCGGAACTTCCGGTTCAGTATACTGAACGCTTGCGCAGATCGACGAAACCTGCATCCCCTCAATTGATCCAGTCAAACAAGGAATACGAAATCGGGCAACGGATTCGGCACGCATCCTTGGGAACCGGAACGATTCTCCATGTCGCCGGTTCGGGTCCAAAAGCTAAACTTCTCATCCATTTCGACCGTTTCGGTCGGAAAAAAATTCAGGCCGGTCTCGCAAACCTCACCCGTCTTCACTGACCGATCCTGGCTGTGTCCGGTCTTTTTTATGCCTTGCAACGATTCAGCGCCGTCCCCGGGTTCAGAATATGGCTTACCGGAGACGGCGCGTATCACGGAATCTCTCCCGACTATTCCTCCGTGTCCGTATCGCCGTTTCGAACGGCTGATGAGATGAATTCAATATCCCGGATGAGAATTTCGACGGAATTCCGTTTTTCGCCTTCGTTTGTTTCCCAGCTTCGCTGGCGCAACGCTCCGGATATTCCAACACGGGATCCTTTGTGCAGATACTCGGCACACAATTGCGCCAGCGAACCAAACGCGACACACTGGAACCAATGAGGAATCTGCTCCCTTGCACCGTTCACCAGCCTGATTTCATTGTGCGCAAGACTGAAGTTGGCGACACTGGCACCGTTCTCTGTCACACGCATTTCCGGGTCCTTTCCAAGACGTCCGATAATCGTTACCGTGTTAATCATAGTGACCTCCTACTGGATTCATTGGGCTGAATCATCGATGAATAAATACCTCTTCAGATGATCCAGCGTTTTTCTTCCAATGCCGCGGATTTTCAGCAGATCGTTCATTGATCGAAATCCTCCGCGGCGGTTGCGCTCAAGTACTATGCGGCCGGCTATGGCCGGACCGATTCCAGGAATCGCCTCCAGGTCTATTCGAGTCGCGTGATTCAGATCGATTCGCTTGACCGGGCGACCGGCGGTGATCACGAGTGATAGGATGATTGCCGTGATGATGAGAGGAATGCGGGGAACCGATGCCATGGGATGCCTCCTGGGTTCGTCGATACCCGAGGAGAAGGCAAAAGCGGTGCCATCGGTGTTAGGAGTCAGTAATTACTTGTTATTAAAGGATTAAATGCGACTTCGGAACAAATGCTGGATGACGGGGTACCCGGTTCAGGTTGCCGGAATGGTAACCGTCACGGAGGGCACTGGATGACGGGGAACATGGCTAACTGATTAAAAAATCGACAAAAAGGAAGACAAAATGCTAGATGAACGCTGTGTCAATGTGGGTTTACAGTGCGAGGGAGAGACCGGAATGGGAATCGACACCGAGATCGAGGTTGTCCGGTGGCTGGTGAAGCAGCTTCTGGAAGCCGAGTCCGGCGACCATGGCAGCGTTATCGGTGCATAACCGGGCGGGTGGAATATACAGGGTGATCTGTTCGTGGCGGCATCGTTCGGCGAACTGACTACGCAGAGCGGAATTTGCAGCAACCCCTCCGACAACCGAGACGATATTGACCCGGCACGCCGCAGCGGCTCTCAGCGTTTTCGTAATCAGCACGTCAACTACGGCATCCTGAAAAGCTCGGGCTGTTTCCCGTGGCGGCGTATCCGGCTGGGTTTTAATGTGATACATCACGGCGGTTTTCAATCCGGAAAAACTAAAATTGAAATCGGGGCGATTGAGCATGGGCCGAGGAAATACTAGATTCCCGGGCTCATCCGGTGTGCATTCCGCCGCCATTCGATCGATAATCGGGCCTCCGGGATAACCGAATCCAAGGAGTTTTGCCACTTTGTCAAACGCTTCGCCTGCAGCGTCATCCACCGTTTGCCCGATCAATCGCAAGGTCTGACCGGTCATGTACAGCAGCGATGTATGGCCGCCGGATGCGACGAGGGCTACGTGTGGGATTCCGTACGGCATGCCGGCAAAGCAGGCGGCATAATCATGCGCTTCGATGTGATGGATGCCGATCAGCGGTTTTCGATACATCCAGGCAAGACTTTTGGCTGCAGTCAGACCAACGACCAGGGAACCGACTAGGCCAGGACGATGCGTCACGCCAATCGCATCGATGGCATCGGGAGTCAAACCGGCTGAATCGAACGAATGCTGGATGACTCCCAGGATGTGCTCCAAGTGTTTCCGGGCCGCGATTTCCGGCACGACACCCCCGTATTTCTGGTGGTACTGGTCCTGACCGGCGACGATATTGGCCAGAATCTCGCTTCCGTCACGAACAATGGCCGCAGACGAATCGTCGCAGGATGTCTCAATACCCAGCACAATCACGGCGCAACTCCTCAAAAAACGGTTTGAACCGGTGACAATCGGATCTAAATGTCAACCGTCGAACCATCTCATGTGTCATGTCCCAAGCGAATTCGATCCACATCACTGCACCCGTCAACTTGTCCGCAGCGATCGCCGGCCATTCGATCAGGATGACACCATCGCTTCGGATCAACTCGTCGAGTTCAATGTCATCCAATTGATCGGGAGAATTCAGGCGATACAAGTCCACATGAAACAGCATCAGCCGACCGGGATACCGATTGACTAATGTGAACGAAGGGCTGTTGACAGGCATCGTCTCCGGAACACAAAGCCCCCGTGCGATGCCTTGGACGAAACACGTTTTCCCGCATCCCATCTCACCAATCAACGGAATACAGTCACCAGGCAATAAATACTCCGCCAGGCTTTCCCCCAGCCGTTGCGTGGCTTCGGGTCCATGCGTTTGAACCGTGTCGGTCATCATTCGTCACGCGCCATGTACACAACAAAACGGTGATCGCATCCGCCGGACCGATCACCGTACACAATCGTTCCGTTTCACCGGCCGTTACACAACGCCGGAAAGACTCCCGGTACTATCCGAGTTTTTCTTTCAGGTAGTTGATGGCATCCTTGACGATGTTCATTTTTTCCGCATCTTCGTCAGGGATTTCAACGTCGAATTCCTCTTCGAACGCCATCACGAGTTCGACCGTGTCCAGGGAATCGGCACCCAGATCGTCTGTGAACGAGGCTTCCGGGGTAACTTCTGACTGATCGACACCCAACTGATCTGCAACGACTTTTATTACGCGTTCTTCAATACTCATTGTTTTCTCCTCTAATTCCAGCGCAGCAGCGCCAGTGTAAATTCAATTCCATAAAAAATCAATAAATTTCTGGATATCGGTGTGATCGGAAACGGTCATTCGTTGTACATCGGGAGCGATGCGCTTAACCAGATTTGTCAGGACTTTGCCGGGACCAATCTCGAGGAACAACTCGACACCCTGGTCAACCATGGTTTGGATGGAAGCGATCCATTGTACCGGTTTCGTAATTTGCTGAACGAGTGCATTTCGGATCGAATCAGCACCAGGAGCTATTGGTTGAGCGGTGACGTTGCAGATCACGGGAACCGCTGCTTCGGAGACCGGTGCAAGCGCTAGTACCGATTGCATGAAATCCGCTGCAGGCTGCATCAATGCGCAATGGAAAGGAGCGCTGACGGGCAGCAAGATGCTTTTACGTGATCCTTTTGTCTGGGCCAGGGTCACGGCACGCTCCACGGCTCCCCGGTGGCCGGATATGACGATTTGCCCGGGAGCGTTGAAGTTTGCCGGCGAGACAATTTCGTCACGGGCCGCTTCCCGGCAGATGGAATCGATTACCTCCGGTTCGAGACCCATAATGGCAGCCATAGCGCCAACACCTTCCGGAGTAGCGGTCTGCATGGCTTCACCGCGATCTCGAACGAGTCGGATCGCCGTCCGGATGTCCAGCGCGCCCGCCAGCCAGAGTGCCGTATATTCTCCCAGGCTGTGCCCCGCAACCCAATTGATTTCGATATCCACACGATCAAGCAGGGCACTGGTCAATGCGGCCGATGTTGCCAGGAGCGCCGGCTGCGTGTTCGCCGTTAGGTTGAGCAGTTCCTGAGGACCTTCGAAGCACAACGCGGAAAGAGCCTGTCCCAACGCTTCGTCCGCCTGATCGTATATTTTTCGGGCAGCAAGATTCTCTTCATAGATATCCCGACCCATCCCCGCAATTTGTGAACCCTGTCCCGGGAATAAAACCGCTGTTTTCATCTTCCCATCTCCTCGTTGGTTGTTGATGTCAATGCCTGCCGGATACCCCGCTCCATCCGACCAACCCCGTCACATCCGGTGCATCGGATCACGCTCTCCGCTACCCGAACCATTTCTTCCACGCTTGCCCGGCCATGGCAGACCCCGATAATTCCCCGGACGCCGAGAAGCATCGCGCCTCCATACGTCTCTCGCGAAAAATGCCGGGCCAACGGTTCGTGTGGTGAACCGCCGGTGCCCCGGAAGATTCCGGCCGCCACGGCGTCCAGAAGCCCTTCCGCGCTCTTGATGACGATGTTTCCGGTTATTCCATCCGTGACGACAACATCGGCTGCCGGCTGCCACATGGCATGGCCTTCCACGTTACCGATGAACGATGAACCGAGCCGCGCCAGCCGTTCATACGCATCGATCAGCGTGCGGTTCCCTTTCCCGGGTTCAGCACCAATATTGAGTAACCCCACAGAAGGAGATGGTAAGCCGAGAAGGATGGATGCCGCGGTTCGACCCATTACACCAAACAGGGCCAGATCATCCGCCGTCACCGTGACCGTGGCACCGGCATCCACCAGCATGAACCGCTTCCCAGCCCGAGCGGGCAGGATCTGGCTTAGACCGGGACGGACCACGCCTGGAAGTAAACCCAGAATATCACGCGCCGCGACGACTGTGGCACCGGTATGCCCCGGACTGATTAACGCATCACCCCGTCCATCCCGAATCGCCTCCACGGCCAGCACGATCGATGCATCGGTTTTTCGACCGACGGCTTCCACTGCATGCTCATCCATCCGGATGACTTCGCGGGTATCGATTACCCGGCCGGTGTCATGATCGGTGCCCAACCGGTGACAGATATCCCGGATGTCCGATTCGGGCCCGACGAAAATAACGGAACTGCCCCATTCCTGCTGAATGCGGATACCCGCTTCGACGGCAACGGCCACTCCCCGTTCACTGCCTAACGTGTCGATTAGAATGTTCACTGTAATGACCCGGTACGGAGCCGGAAACAGGCTATTCCTCTTCGATGGCGAGAACCTGTTTGTCTTTGTAATATCCGCAATTGGGGCATACCCGATGGGGCAGTTTGGGCTCCTGACATTGCGGGCAAACCGACAAACTCCGCGTTTTCAATCCCTTGTTGGCTGATGCCATTTTTACTTTCGAATGGGTTTTGTGTCTCTTGGGTACCGGCATTTTATTATCCTCACTTTTCCAATAAATCCTTTAATTTGGCCAGCCTGGGATCGACGCTGTCTCTGTCACAACCACAGGTTCCGGCATTCAGGTCAGCGCCGCACCGGCTGCATAATCCCTTACAATCATCGGAGCATAGCGTTTTCATCGGGATTTGTAAAACGATCTGCTCGGCAATCACCCGGCAGATATCGATCCGGTCGTCGATGATA
>JAFGMN010000320.1 GCA_016927515.1 candidate division CSSED10-310 bacterium
CATTCTCTCCGGTGACGCTCTTCCACCGTTTTCCGGCATGCTCCTGCTGGTGGCCCGGTATTGCATCGTGTGGATTCTACAAGGAATCGGATTTGCGTGTGCATTGAAAGCTCTCGCACCCATTCCATTCAACTCCATTTTGCCTGTGATTGGCGGAAATGCTCTGGCATGGCTCGCGGGCTTTCTCGTCCTCGTGACACCTGCCGGTCTTGGGGTCCGGGAAATCATGCTAACCCGTATTCTAAAAAGCGGATTCGGTTCCGGACCCGCCGCCATGGCGGCGGTCATCGCTCGATTGTTTATTGTGTGTAGCGAACTCCTCGGTTCTGCTGTTTTGCTGATCTTTGGACACTCTCGCCGATGACAGGTATCCGGCGGCGGGAACCATCGGAATGCTTGACGGTCTCACCGTACGATGCTAGAGATAACCAATCTTTGAGTCAGGACCGGGTCCCGGACGATATCAAAAAACGAGACGGTGGATATGCAAAGGATCAGGTGAGGATCAGGCGATGAATGAATTGTATTCTTTTCATGATATCGAAGAGCGATGGCAGGCGGAATGGGAACGCCAGGCGGTGTTCCAGTGTCACGAGCGCGTGGATCGGCCCAAATTCTATTGTCTGGAAATGTTCCCGTATCCTTCGGGGAAACTCCACATGGGACATGTCCGGAACTATGCTATCGGTGATGCCATCGCACGGTTCAAGCTTATGAACGGGTATTCCGTGATGCATCCCATGGGTTGGGATGCGTTTGGGTTGCCGGCGGAAAACGCCGCCATTGAACGAAACGTTCATCCGGCGACATGGACGATGGCCAATATCGATGCGATGCGTAAGCAGTTCAAGCGTCTGGGATATGCGTTCGACTGGTCTCGGGAAGTGGCGACGTGTCATCCGGAGTATTATCGATGGTGCCAGTGGCTGTTTTTGAAGATGCTGGAGAAGGGGATCGCTTGTCGGAAGCGGACGGAGGTGAATTGGTGTGGGACATGCCGGACGGTTTTAGCCAACGAGCAAGTCGAGTCGGGCAATGTATGCTGGCGATGCGGTCAGACGGTTGAAAACCGGGAGATGGATGGCTGGTTCCTGAAAATAACAGATTATGCTGAGGAATTGCTGAATGATCATGCGCTTCTGGAGGGTCACTGGCCGGAGCGGGTATTGACCATGCAGAAGAACTGGATTGGGCGAAGCGAGGGTGCGTATGTCGATTTTCCGTTGGTTGGGAAGGATGGGAAGATCCGGGTTTTCACAACGCGGCCGGACACGTTGTACGGAGCGACATTTATGGTGTTGGCTCCTGAAAATCCGCTGGTCATGACGCTGGCCGATTCTGAGGAGCGATGTGCGATGCTCCGGGCGTTTGCCGAAAAATCGCGGCAGACCGATGTCATCGAGCGAACGGCGACGGGTATTCCGAAAGAGGGATGTTTTACCGGGACTTATGCTGTGAATCCGCTGACAGGGGAAGACATCCCGATCTGGGTCAGTGATTTCGTGTTGTGGGGATACGGAACGGGAGCGATCATGTCTGTGCCGGCCCATGATCAACGCGATTTCGAATTTGCTCGGAAGTATGCTCTTCCAATTCGGATTGTGATTGCACCGGAAGGGTGCGATCTTGATTCCGAGAGCATGGAATCGGCGTTCGAAGCTGTCGGAAAAATGATCAACTCCGGTCCCTTCACCGGGATGAGCAGTGACGCTGGAATCGGTGCGATTACCCGGTATATCGAGGAAAAGGGGATCGGCTGCCGGGCCGTGACATACCGTCTACGGGACTGGGGCATTTCCCGACAGCGATACTGGGGAACGCCGATTCCCATCGTGCACTGCGAACGCTGTGGGATGGTGCCTGTTCCGGAAGATCAACTCCCGGTCCGACTGCCGGATAACATCGATTTTGACTGGTCTCTCGGCGGAAATCCGCTGAGCCGAGTCGAGTCGTTTGTTTCTACCCGGTGCCCGATCTGTGGCGGACCGGCCCGGCGCGAAACCGATACGATGGATACGTTTATCGATTCGTCCTGGTACTATAGCCGGTATTGTGATCCCCGGAATACACGTGAAATTGTGGATCCCGATAAGAACAATTACTGGATTCCCGTTGATCAATACATCGGCGGAATCGAGCATGCAGTCATGCATCTGCTGTACGCCCGATTCATTCACAAGGTCATGCGTGATCTTGGGTATGGACGAAGTCCTGAGCCGTTTGCGCGGCTGCTGACGCAGGGAATGGTCTGCCTTGAAGTCATGCGATGCCCGCGGGACGGGTATCTGTATCCCGAGGATGTGATTGACAATGGCGACGGATCGTACACATGCCGCATCTGCAATGGACCCGTCATTGCCGGACGATCGGAAAAAATGTCCAAATCCAAGCGAAACACGCGTGATCCGAACGATTACATCGACCGTTTCGGTGCGGATACAATCCGGATGTTTTCGTTGTTTGCCGCACCGCCGCAAAAAGATCTCGACTGGAGTGACAGCGGGGTGGAAGGTGTTTTCCGATTTTTAAAACGGATCTGGCGATTTGTGTTTGATCATCGGGGGCTGCTGGAAGGGCTCGCTTCCGGCCCGATCGCTGCTGAAGATTTTGGGAATGATCATGCCGGTGCGGAAGTAATTCATCGGAAAACCCATCAGACGATCAAGCGTGTGACGGAGGATTTCGATGGGCGCTACCACTTTAATACCTCGATCAGCGCTTGCATGGAGATTGTCAATTTGTTGTATTCGACACCGATACCTGAAGAGGGTGCAGCGGACTATCAGCCGATTCGTTGCGCTGTGCGGGAAGCCGTTTATGCGCTGCTGCACATGCTGAATCCGTTTGCTCCGCATATGATGGAAGAACTATGGCACGAACTGGGCGGTACATCGCTGTTGGCACAGGGTCCCTGGGTGACGTGGGATGACGCGATTGCTGCGGAACAGTCCATTGAGATGCCGGTTCAGATCAACGGCAAAATCCGTGTGCGTTTGACCGTGTCTGCGGACGCGACGCCCGAAGAACTCGAAACCCGAGTGCGCCAGGATGAAACCGTGGCTCGATGGGTGGAGGGAAAAACCATTCGCCAGGTGATCGTGGTTCCCCAGCGATTGATCAATGTGGTGATAAAATGATGAATCATTCAATCGCTCACGAAAGATCTCACATGACCGTTCTTGATGGTCATACTGACGATACACATCTTGCGCGGAGCATCCGGCGGGCAGCATTCCGGCGGGTTGGCTGGATGGCCCGATGCGGAATCCTCTGTCTGGTGCTGGTCGTGGCGGGGTGTGGATACAGTCTGTCTGGAACCGGCAACTCGCTGCCACCGCATATGAAAAATATCCTCATTAGCGTGTTCCAAAATGAATCCTATGAATATGGTCTTGAGAGTGTCATTGCGCAAGAATTAATGGGGTCGTTTGATCGCCGATCGGGAATCAATATCGTGGATTCCATCGACGAGGCCGATGCGGTATTGGAAGGCGTCATCAAGAATTACGAATACATCCCGACGGTCAATTCCCAAAGACAGGTGACACAATACTACATCAATATTACTGCGGAAGTCGTTTTGCGGGATCTGGTAAACGAGGAAGTGTACTGGGAGAACAAAGCGTATCGTTTCCATGAAGTGTACAAGGTCACGGACGGCTTGAGTTCCGTTCAGGCCAATCGGCAACAGGCATGGCAGGATGCATCCGAGGATTTTGCCGAAAGCATTGCCAGCGTGTTGCTGGAAGGTTTCTGAGACCACAGAAGATGAGTTCGATAAACCGGAACACATGGGAATTGCTGGGAAGCTTCACGACTCGTAATCTCAAGTTGAAATACCAGGCATCGTTTCTTGGTTTTTTGTGGTCCCTGATCACGCCGCTGATGCAGATGATGATTTATACGGTGGTTTTTTCCGTCATCATCCGTGTTCGGGTTGACTGGCCGTTCGCCGTATTCCTCCTGACGGCTCAACTCCCTTGGATATTCTTTTCCAATTGCCTCATGATGGGGGCCGGAAGCGTGATCGAGCATGGAAATTTGATTAAAAAAGTAAAATTTCCCCGGGCCCTGATACCGATTTCTACTGTGCTGTCGAACCTGATTAACTTTGGTATCACATTGATTGTCCTGGTCGGTTTTCTTGTCGGGTACGATATCCCGCTGACGGCGCATTTACTGTTGTTGATTCCCGCAACCCTCATCCTGAGCCTGTTCACTCTGGGACTGACGTTTATCACCGCTGCTCTCGCCGTTTTTTTTCGCGACCTGTTTCATATTCTGGAGGTCGTTTTGTTGCTGTGGTTCTGGGCGGTTCCGGTCGTTTACCCTA
>JAFGMN010000321.1 GCA_016927515.1 candidate division CSSED10-310 bacterium
AGTGGCCCAGCGGGGACCGCCCGAGAGCCCGGAACGCATGCTCTACCTGGCCCGGCGCGTCATCCGGGACGGGTCACCATGGGGATACATCCGGATTGGCATGCCATTGTCAGCGGTGGACACTGGATTCAACCACATTTACGGAAAAATCATGTCGCTGGTCGTGATCGTCGGACTGGCTGCTGCGGCGATGAGTTTTCTTGTGGCCTGGCAAATCAATCGGCCAATCCAGGATCTGATCCGTGCCGCCGACCGGATTGCGGCTGGAAACCTGACGCGTTGGTTCGGCACCAGCAGTTCGATCCGCGAATTCGAAACCCTGGCCCAGGCACTTCGGAGCATGGCGGATCAGCTCGTGGACCGGCTCCGGAACGAAACCCGTCAGCGGAACGAATTGGAGGCTATTTTCGCCAGCATGGTTGAAGCGGTGATTGTTGTGGATACGGCGGAGTGCATTTTGCGGTTCAATCAAGCGGCTGCGACATTGTTCCATGCTGAACAGACCGGTTTGAGCGGTAAATCGATTCTTCAGGTTGCCCGGAACACGCAATTGCATCAATTTATCCGGAAAATTCTGGCCCGTAACATGCCTCGAGAAGAAGATATCGTTCTGTTTAATAAAGAGGAACGGTATCTGCGTGCCACGGGAACTGCCATCGAGGAGGGCGACGGCCGGATTATCGGAGCTCTGATTGTTCTGCATGATATGACCCGGCTGCAGAAACTCGAACGTATCCGTCGCGATTTTGTTGCCAATGTGTCCCACGAACTCAAAACACCGATCACAGCAATCAAAGGATTCGTGGAAACGCTGCTCGAGGGTGCCGTGGATGACAGGGAAACCGCCGTGCGATTCCTGGATATCAGTCTGAAACATACGAATCAGCTTCATGCGGTGATCGAAGATTTATTGAGTCTGTCACGTATCGAACAGGAAACCGGTCAGGGCGGCATCGCGCTGCAGACCGGCAAGGTCTCCGATGTAATCGCCTCGGCGTTAAGCGTTTGCCGGGTACGGGCGGAAGCTCACCGCGTGGCACTTATCGTTCAGTGCCCGGATGATCTCGTGGTCGACATGCATCGTACTCTCCTGCAGCAAGCCTTGGTCAATCTGATCGACAACGCCTTAAAATATGGTGATGACGATTCCCAGGTGGTTATTACTGCTGAGACGCGGGACATCCGCGTGGTCATTCATGTTCGGGATCGTGGACCGGGTATTGCGCAGGAGCACCTCGACCGGCTATTCGAACGCTTTTACCGGGTGGACAAATCGAGAAGTCGGGAGTTGGGTGGGTCGGGTCTTGGACTGGCAATTGTGAAGCATATTGTCCAGGCGCATCGGGGTACGGTATCCGTTGTCAGTCGTCAAGGCGAAGGCTCCGTGTTCACGATCTCGTTGCCTGCGACAGGTAGTGCCGATGTGTCTGGCTACTCAACGAAAACGCTTGACGCGATCTAACGGTAATCAAACAAGCGGCTAGCACACCGGCAATCAAACCGGAATACAAATGCTTCCATCGGTCCGCTGTCCAGCGGAACGGTTTCGATTTCGTAACCGGAAGGAATGTGTTGATTAATGAGACAAACAGGAGGTAAATGTATGACTTTCATGGGTAAACGTATCTGTTTGGCAGTGGCGGCCGTGCTGTGGATGGGTTCAGGGATTCCGAACCTCTCCATTGATACCGCACACGCAGGATGGACCGACATCTTCAAACTGAAAGGCGATTTTCGGTATCGGTATGAAACAGCGGACAAAGAAGGTTCCGAGGAGCGTACCCGGCACCGGATCCGCGCTCGTCTCGGCATTTCTGCGGAAGTGACGGAGTCTGTTAGTGTTCATGTGCAACTCGCATCCGGATCGGAAGATCCTGTGTCGACGAATCAGAGTCTCGATGAAGCGTTTTCGACCAAAGGGATTCATCTGGATCGGGCGTATGTGCAATGGAAGGCGTCCAAATGTCTGACACTCATGGCAGGTAAAACGAAGAATCCGTTTTATGTCCCTGGTGGTTCTGAATTGATTTGGGACGGTGACCTGAATCCCGAAGGGATGGCCCTGGGCTTCGTTTCCGGTTCCAGTTTCAAGGTGTGGGCCAATGCGGCCTATCTGCTGGTGGATGAGCGCTCCAGTACAACCGATGACTGCTTTTTGTTCGGCGGCCAGGCCGGTTTGACGGTTCCCATGGGCGACGCAACGTTGAAACTGGGCGGAGGTTTTTATTCATACGCCAACCAGGAAGGATTCGAAACGTTTGGCGGTGATTTCGGCAATTCGACTGATGCCGATGGCAATTACACGATGGATTTCGTTGAAATCGAAGCCTTCGCGGATTTCTCGGCCAAAATCGGTTCGTTTCCGATCGGCTTTCATGGGCACTATGTAGTCAACAACGAAGCGGATGAAAACGATACTGGTTACCAGTTTGGATTGAGCCTAGGCAAAGCGAAAGATCCGATGTCCTGGCAATTGAAATATTGTTACAAGGAAGTGGAAAGCGATGCGGTTGTCGGTGCATTCACCGACTCCGATTTTATTGGTGGCGGAACGGATGGCAAGGGGCATGAGATCGAGTTTGCATTTGCCATGGCTAAAAATTGTACGGTGGGTGCAAGTTACTTTATGAATGAGATCGGTCTGGAAGGTACTTCGATCGATTACGATCGGTTGATGGTCGATCTGGTGTTTAAATTCTGATCATCCCGGATACCGGGAAGGAGATGCTTATCATGATGAAAAATATCCTGACAGTAATATGTTGTGTGATGTTGACAGTAAGCGGTGCATTTGCCGGCAACATCGTCATGAAGGGTTCCACAACGGTTCTTCCCATTGCCCAAGCCGCAGCGGAAGAATACATGAAACTGTATCCCGATGTGAACATTTCCGTATCCGGCGGCGGCTCTGGTAATGGGATCAAAGCTATCATCGACGGATCCTGTGACATCGCCAACTCGTCCCGGTTCATCAAGAGCAAGGAAGTGGTCCAGGCCACAGAAAAGAATGTGTTTCCGGTGGCTCATCGCGTTGCATTGGATTGCGTGGTGCCGGTGGTTCACCCCTCCTGCCCGTTGACGGATGTGACCCTGGATCAGCTCCGCATGATCTACACCGGTGAGATCGAAAACTGGAAAGCGCTCGGCGGTCCAGACAAAAAAATCGTGGTTGTGTCCCGGGATACCAGTTCCGGTACGTATGAAGTATGGGAATCCAAGGTCCTGAAGGACGGGAAAGTTTCCCCGAAAGCGCTGCTCCAGGCATCCAACGGTGCTGTGGCCCAGTTGGTCGCACAGAATTCCTATGCGATCGGTTACGTTGGTATCGGATACGTCAACGACCAGTTGAAAGCGTTGACCGTCAATGGCGTGAAGGCCACTCCCGATACCGCTCTGGATGGTTCATTCCCGATTTCGCGAGCGCTGTTCATGTTCACCAACGGATGGCCCGAAGGGGATACACTGAATTTTCTCAACTACATTGGCAGCCCGGTGGGACAGGCGATTGCTCAGCGGGAAGGCTTTGTTCCGATTTACAAACTGAACTGATCCGGGTTGCCGACATAGGTCGGCCCCAGCGTAATGTGATAAAGGGCAGGCTTCTTAAGTGATGCCTGCCCACACGTTCGAATTATGCGGCCGAAACCGCCGCCATTGCACTGCAAAGAGGATATCGTGGATCAATCGCTTCGGAACAAAAACCGAATCAGCCGCCGGTTAAGAGAAAAGATCATTCAATCGATTTTTTTTACTTTATCCCTGGTTTCCATCCTGATCGTCGGATTGATCTTTTTTTTCCTGTTCAATGAAGGCGTTCCCATATTTCAGCACATCAGCATCCGCGATTTCCTGTTCGGCACACTCTGGTATCCGACAGCGGATCCACCTGATTTCGGTATCTGGCCGATGATCATCGGCTCCATCTTCGTCACGTCACTGGCGTCGTTCATTGCCATTCCGCTCGGCGTATTTTCTGCTGTTTACGTATCGGAAATCGCCGGTCATCGTGCCAAAGAAATCATCAAGCCGGTTATTGAGTTGCTGGCATCGATCCCATCCGTTGTCATCGGTTTTTTCGGAATGGTTGTTGTGTCACCGTTTCTTCAGAAAACATTTGATCTCCCTCTGGGATTGAACGTCTTGAACGCTTCGATGATGCTTGCCTTGATGGCTGTGCCGACGATATCGAGCATTTCGGAAGACGCGTTGAATGCGGTTCCCCGGTCGTTACGGGAAGCCTCGTATGCGTTGGGAGCCAATCGCTGGGAAACGATTACTCGTGTGGTTCTCCCCGCGGGATTGTCCGGGATTTCCACCGCCATAATTCTCGGAATGGCTCGTGCCATGGGGGAGACGATGGTTGTTCTCATGGTGGCTGGTGGCGCGGCGGCGATCCCCGGTAGTATTTTCGAGTCCTGCCGGCCCCTGCCGGCATCTATAGCGGCTGAAATGGCGGAAGCACCGTATCGGGGGGAGCACTATCATGCGTTGTTTGCCACGGGCATTGTTCTGCTGATTCTGACATTCATGTTCAATGCAATAGCCGATCATTTATCGCATAAATACCGGATGACGGAGAGTGGATGATGAATCTGCAGCGGCGGAGGAAATGGACGCAGTTTCTGGGGCTTTTGTGCATCCGATTGTCTGTGACGGTGATCGCGGCGGCAATGATATTCATGGTGATTTTTTTATTCATTAACGGCATCGGGGTCATTTCGTGGGATTTTCTGACCCAGCAACCCACGGATGCAATGACTCGGGGCGGTATCTATCCCGCTATTATCGGGACGTTATATCTGACGCTTGGATCGATTATCGTCAGTTTCCCCTTGGGCGTGGCTTCTGCCATTTACCTGAACGAGTATGCCCGGAACGGTCGGATGATCCGGGTTATCCGATTCGGCATCAACAGCCTGGCGGGAGTCCCGTCCGTTGTTTTCGGCTTGTTTGGTCTGGCTGTCTTTGTGGTATACTTGGGATTCGGATCCAGTATTTTATCAGGTAGTCTGACCTTGGGATTGCTGATCCTGCCGGTTGTCATCGGCGCATCGGAAGAAGCGCTGAAATCTGTTCCGATGGCGTATCGGGAAGCCTCACTCGCGCTGGGCGCAACAAAATGGCAGACCATTCGCAAAGTGGTTTTGCCTGCCGCTCTTCCCGGAATTCTAACGGGATCCATTCTCGGTGTCGGACGGGCCGCAGGCGAAACCGCGCCGATTATGTTCACTGCTGCTGCTTTTTATACGAAAGTGATCCCCGATTCTCTGCTCGATGAATGCATGGCTCTACCCTATCATATTTATGTACTGGCAACGGCGGGGACTCATATCAATGAAACACGGCCGATCCAGTACGGCACAGCCCTTGTACTGATTGGCCTGGTCCTGGGTATCAACCTGATCGCTATTGTTCTCCGGGCACGGATCCGGCGGCGGCAGGGATAGAAGGAGACCTGATTGTGATGCACAATCGGAAAACGGCGATATCGGCGAAAAATCTGAACTTTTTCTATGGTAAATCACAAGCATTGTTCGATGTGACAATGGATTTTGCCGCTCATGAGGTCACCGCCCTGATCGGTCCGTCCGGGTGCGGAAAAAGCACGTTTCTCCGGACGATCAATCGAATGAATGACATTATTCCGGGAACCCGAGTGGAAGGAGAGATCCTTTTTGACAATCAGAACATTTACGATCCCGGTATCGATGTCGTCCAAGTTCGCCGCCGGATCGGCATGGTTTTCCAGCGACCCAATCCATTTCCGAAAAGCATTTTTAACGATGTGGCATATGGATTGAGGATCAACGGTATAACCAATCGCGTCGAACTGCGAGATCGCGTAGAAAAAAGTCTCAAGGCTGCAGCGATCTGGAGTGAAGTCAAGGATCGGCTGAATGAGTCCGCGCTGAGTTTATCCGGCGGGCAGCAACAGCGATTGTGTATTGCCCGAGCGCTTGCCATCGAACCCGAAGTGATCTTGATGGATGAGCCCGCATCGGCTTTGGATCCCATCGCGACGCAAAAAATCGAGGAATTGATCGTGGAATTGAAAGCCGATTACACGATCATCATTGTCACGCATAACATGCAACAGGCAGCGCGTGTATCGGATGTCACTGCATTTTTCTACCTGGGCAAGCTGATCGAACTCGGTCAGACGGATGCTCTTTTTACGCGGCCGCGGTTAAAGCAGACTGAAGATTACATCACGGGGCGTTTCGGATAGAATAAGCATCAGGGAGGCGATCATGACCATCCATTTCGTCAGAGAAATCGAACGGCTGAAAACACGGATTCTATCGTTGAGCGCGTATGTCGAGGAGAACGTTATCATGGCGGTCAAGGCCCTGAACAGCCGTGATGCGGAACTGGCCCGGGAAGTCCGGCAACGGGACCGGAAGGTGGATGAGGCGGAAGTCGATCTCGAGGAAGAATGCCTGAAGATTTTGGCACTGCATCAACCGGTCGCTCAGGATTTACGGTTTATTATCGCCGTACTGAAAATTACCAATGACCTCGAGCGGATTGGTGATCACGCGGTGAATATTTCCTATCAGTCCGAATCGTTTACCCAGCGGCCGCAACTCGAAATTCCGGGGATGCTGCTGGATATGGCGGAAAAAACGAAAAAAATGCTGACTGAAGGATTGGATGCGCTTGTCAATCTCGATCTGACAGCTGCCCGGCGCGTCTGCCTGTCCGATGATGCCATCGATGCGCTTCACCATCAGATCTATGAGGTGGCCATGGAAGAGGTCCTGAAAAATCCTGCGCTGTTCGGCACGTGGTTCAAAATCACCAACATTTCTCATCAGCTTGAACGGATTGCGGATTTGGCCACGAATATCGCCGAAGATGTCATGTACATGGTTGAGGGACGTATTGTCCGGCATGTCAGCCGACGCAGCAACACGGAACAGTAAATCAATCGCCATTCATCGCGATCACGTTGGCAAAACAACATCAAAACCGAAGCCGGGTTGATCAGAGTGGGTTTCGCCGGTTAATCGTGCATGAAAAATCCATGGAAAAACCAATTCTAACGGAATTCCACGGGTATCCGGCACAATCTTGTGCATGGCCTGGATGCGCTCCATAATCAACCGGAATTGGCATCGTGTAAACGGGAAATTAGGACCGAATGCCTCCATGTCCAACTCCTGCTCGGATAACCATTTCGAAGCAGCGATCAATCCCGCCAGCCGGCCGGACATTGTCTGGATATACTCCGGCACCGGACCGGTATACTGCTTTGTCAACCGGTTCCGGACCGAATCGGCGGCGGTGTGGAAGTGATGACCGATATAGGGAAAACGGATCCCGCAAAATTCCGTGTGCATACCGATTATGGCGGGTACCACACACGGATCACTGGGATCCAAAAAACCGTAGAGGCAGTGTTGCGCGATTTGAAGCCGAAGCAGACGAATATCCGTCAGCCGGGTATGATCGAGCATGATGGTGTTTGAATGCGAGTCCCGGATGATCAAGTGCTTCAATTCGGGAATTCGGGGATGCAGCGGACAAAGCGCTGATTCGTCCAGCGCATCGATGTACCGGGTGACCATCAGATCCATTACATCAATCAACCGAGCACCCGCTCCTGCACGCGGATCAACGATATGGCATCGAAAAAACGATTCACTGACATATCGCCGGAGATGATCTCCGCGCGGGCTCGATGGATCCAACAGCCGGTAGCTCTTGGTCTCGGCGGCTGCGATGCGTGATTCGAGTTCGGTTGCCAGGTTGCTGGTGACATCGGCGCGTGTCCCGGTTGCGTCATCCCGCAATGGCCGTTCGGGGGATCGCCCGGAAACAGCAAACAGGATGGTTTCGATGCGGGATGCAAACGCCCGTGTTGACAAGTGACCCGGCTGCCTCGGCTGAGCCGGATCGATGCCCATGGTGATAGCGGCCTGTTGCAGGGCGATTCGAAGAGGACCGGGACCACAGCTCTGTGCGGAAGCCAGTGGATCTGTTACATCTGTTGCCAGGGGCGGCGTGGACAGGAGGCCCGATGTCAGGTTCCGTTGCTGATCACACCCGCGCAGTGTTTCCATGTGCGTTTGGAAGTAATCGATGAGTTCTGCATCCGGCCATTGTCCGGGATCCGCGCAGAGTTCCCGGAATTCTGGAATACTCCCTCGGAAACCAGTTATCGGCGAGATCATTCCTGTGTTTTCCAGTTGCAGAAGGTAGAGACAGGCAAACAACAGCGTATCGGCTGCCGGCCGATTCATGTCGCCGGCTGGAGCGCTCGGAATCAGGGCGCGAAATGCATCGATCACGGCG
>JAFGMN010000322.1 GCA_016927515.1 candidate division CSSED10-310 bacterium
CCGCAGCCTCCAGTTAAAATTTCATTACGGCATTGCCGTTCATTTCCCGATCCGCACGCCAGACGTCGTCATCAAAGATATGTCGGACGATAAGACGAGAGAGAACTCAAGTATTCGAAGCGTTCGCGGAATTCCTCTTCAGACATGCCGGCAGCCTCAGCCAAAGCCTGCAACCGGCCTTCATGTTCAAAATCCGCGCGGTCAATGCGGATCATGTATCGCCGGGCAACTTCGTATGATTCGGTGTGGATATTGACGAACCGGACGCGGGTTTTACCGGTCGCTGAATCGATTATGTCTTCAAGATAAATAGGAACCATTTTACCAGCCTGCCGGGTAACCATGGCTCCGGTTCCACCCTGGACCAGGAATTTACCGGCAGCATATCCGAGATCACGCGTGTATTCACAATCGAAGGGAATCGGCGTCGCGCACCGTAACTCATATCCGATATCCTTACTGACGATTGTCACCTCAATTCCGCGTGCAGCAAGACTGGTACGGACCTGGTTCTTCAGGATGCTGCCGAGATCCAGCTCGGCAAAGCGGATATGACCAAATGTATCATGTTCAATATCACCAAGCCGGGCCAAATCCTCTTCCGGGATTTTTTCGAGCAGTCCTTCCGCGAGAATCGCCACACCATATTCGCGCCCCATCGCCAGACGTTTGATAATGGCTCCTTCAAGAATATCCGACAGGCTCTGCAAATGAATCGCCTCGCTACTGAACTCTTCCCCAATGATGGTAAGAGTCGCGCCAGCGGACTTACCGATACCGAGTGCAAGATGCCCCGCTTTTCGTCCCATGGTGACCACGAAATACCACCGTTTCGTGGTGCGTGCATCTTCCATCAGTGCCTGAATGATTTCGACTCCATAATGACGCGCAGTCTGGAACCCAAACGTGGAATCTCCCCCAGGTAGAGGCAAATCGTTGTCGATGGTTTTAGGGACGTGCGCGACACGGATGAGGCCGCGGGAAGCCGCCTGCAACCGGTACGCGCTGTATGCCGTATCATCGCCACCGATCGTAACCAGATATTTGAGATTGAGTTTCCGCAAAGTTGCCAGCACAGCCTTCATCTTTTCCGGATCACGGGTCGGATTAACCCGTGAAGTCCCAATAATGGAACCGCCCAGGTAATGGATGCGCGACACAGTATCGATCGTCAGCTCCCGAACATGATCCGTATTACCCTGAGAAATCCAACGGAATCCCTCTTCGATCCCCAACGGCTTCCAGCCATGCTTCAGCGCTTCAATTGTGACTGAACTGATAACCCCGTTGATGCCGGGAGCGGGACCGCCTCCAACCAGAATCCCGATACTGTCATTTCGTGTCGGGTGAAGCCCTGGCGCCAATCCGTAAAACAGCTTTTTCTTTGTGTTTATCATGGTTCCGTCTCCCTGGACAAAAAGCCTTCCACCTGCCCTGGAGATATAGTCAACGAAACCGCCTACGGCTTCGGGATGATGCAAAGAAAAACGAGTTCTTCAGTACCGGTAGTAAGAAACTGATGATTACGATCCGGGATTACAAGACAGACCGTTCCCGTCCTGATCACACGATCCCCATCATCGGTTCGCAATACCCCCTGCCCTCGTATAACATACACTTCGTGTTCAAAATTGTGGCGATGAAACGGTGTGTATCCACCCGGCGCCACTCGAAACTCCCTCATAATGAAGTTCACAGCTCCGTCCGATTCACCCAGCAGGACCGCCTTACGGACTCCCTGCGCACCTTCAATCCTAACATCATGCACAGGGACATCCCGAGAATTCTTCACAATCATTCGCTGCTCCCTTCTTCGTAATCGTCCCGCAGAAACTTGACGGATGGAGAGTAGCATATTTCAGGAAATGAGAAAAGAAGGACCAGGAGATGGACCGGATCCGACACCTCCCTTCATGATCTCATTATTTGATTGGGTTCCGGTCCGTAACCTCGGACATCTGCAAGGTATTGGAAGCAAAACGAAAACAGGCAGTGACTGATAGTATCTTTTTACCGCCGCGCAGCAGGCATCCTCGTATAGTACGCAGGGAGATGCGACGACAGGCAGCGCCGCAGAATGCAGCACGAAGGAGTCTGGGGAACCATCCATCTTCAATTCCAAATTCAGGTGATGGATTGATTCGCAAGAACGAATGAATCGCCTTTCACCTGCTGCTATACTGTAGACATGAAAGTTGAAATAGAAAGGAAAAAACGATTGCTTGACGGATTCTTCCGGATCGAGGAAGTCGTGCTCCGCCACGAACTTTTCCGTGGGGGGATGTCACCTGCCATCACCCGACTCTGCGTGGAGCGCGGCGACGCGGCCGCAGTATTGCTTCACCGTCCTCTCGATAAATCTGTGTTGCTGGTCCGGCAGTTCCGCTATCCCGCCTGGTCGGGTGACGGAAATGGCTGGTTGTGGGAGATCGTCGCCGGAACGGTCGGGAAAAACGACGATCCGGCAACCGTCGCACAGCTCGAAATCAAGGAAGAAGCCGGCGTTCGAGTCCTGGATATCCGTCATCTATTATCTTTTTTCATGAGTCCCGGCGGTTGTTCCGAAAAATGCCATCTCTATCTCGCCGTCACCGAGGAACAGGAGAGCCCTTCATTCCCCCCGGGGGCAAATGGACATTTCGAAGATCTTGAAGCGCGCTGGTTTCCACTGACAAAAGCGATCTCGATGATCGCCAACGGCAGTATCATGGATGCCAAAACGATCATCGCTCTTCAGTGGTTACAGGCCCACCTATCCAGAGACCATTCCTGATCGGGGTTCTCTCTCCCGGGATCACCGATCAGACTCAAATGAAATGCCGGCTCCGAGAAGGAACCGTCAAATCCAATCGCGGCGGAGGCTCAGGCCATCGGATGCCAGGCCGGCAATTCAGTGGGAACCAGCTGGAACTCCTCGAGCTGTTTCAATGAAAGGTATTTTTTCGGGATCACCAAATCGAATACATGCTCGTCAAACCATGTATCGGACATAATGAAGAAGCCTTTTTTCCCAACCTCCGTTCCCCAGCTGTTTTCCACCTTCCAGCGGGTGGGCTTACCATTGATCATCTCCACGCCGATAAGCACCATGGCATGTGTGCACCGGCTTTGCTGGTAATTCAAACGGGTCGGCTTATCCATCACGAAACGCGTCTTGAACACGAGATCAAAGTCATACAGATTATCCCACATGAGACCATCCTTGGAATGGCTATCCTGAGTGACATCGCATCCATATAAACACGTTTCACCGTTTTTCAGCATTTTAATGGCAATCCGTTTGAGATCACGAATCGGCAGATTGAGCCAGTGCCACCGAGTGTTGGGCATGTTGTTGAAGAAGGGAACGGTATACGTTTTGTGGTATTCGAGTGTCGGACAGCTCAACAGGGCATAGACATCATCCAGTGGCAGGGGCAGATACTTGTTGTGAAATTCATTGGGTGTAATATCGACATCCTGATGATAATTCTTGTCCTTGTCTCGGTACCCCCAGGTGAATTTTTCCGGTGGCAGGCCCATAAAAATCGAAATGATGCGATAGAGTTCCTCCATCATCTGCTGTTTCCGGGTGCGAAGCAGCTCCTCACTCTTCCCCTTCTCATGCTGGGTGCGCAGGACGGCGGCGAATTCCCGCTGTTTATAATTCAGGATCTGGTTCATAAAACGTGAATTTTCGCGGCTCCACGTATCCGGCATAACCTGCTTGGGAACCAATCCGTATTTGCGAATGAGGTTGGCAATCAGATGCCATTCACCGCCATCGGGATTAGGGTTTGAGAGGATATGATGCATTTCCCGATCGTCGATGGGGCGGTCACGCAGGCGGATAATATTTTCAAGGAAGAAGTTGGCTTTTTCGAATTTGTCCCAGAAAATCAGGTAGTTCTCTGAAAACTCGATATCCTTTATATTGTGTTCTTTCTGCATCAAGGTGCGCAGCCAGTTAAGTTCCGCGAACAGCCAGCAGGTACCGGCTCGTTTCTGATCGGTAATGTTTGCAGTCTCCACTTCATATGTGAAATCGAAAGCTGCAGTATTCAGAATATCCCTGCGGATCGCAATCTCCTGCAGATTGCCCCGGCTGACGGCATTAAGCGCCATCCGGTTATGCGAATCAGCTTCAAAATTCTTGCGAAATTTACGAATCAGTTTATGGGAAATATCCCCGTTTGATCCATCGATTCCCATCATTCACTCCTTTACATAGCGGTGTAAGCGGTCATTGAATCTGCAGGTGCATTACGCACGTAAAACCATAGATCCATATCATTTCTATTCAATCTATGCAACATCTAATTGCCATCATGGAGCGGCTGATTTCCTCTGCTTGCATGAAGGATCGCACGATTCATAATGACCATTTGGAAGACATGTTATTCAAGCGCAATACCGGCAAAAGTATCCCCCGATTGTTCACAAATTAATCGTCACGGAATGCGATAACGCACTCCACAGGGGAACGGGACAATCCGGTCACCAGCCGCGATCGGTATCAGGTTAGCGGTTACCGGGGTTCGAACCGTGAATCGAAGATCAATCCGGCCATGGCCAGTGGCCTTCGTATCGGAGCAGGGGTTCCATCCCTGATTCTGCTAGGAGTGCCCTCACCGAATCAGGATCTTTATATCTCCCCGGCCAGGGTGAAAGGCGATCAAGGCGGAGAATGATGCTGGCAACCTGAGCGGCACAGCTTTGCAGTTCATGAAGTCCGACTTTTTCAAACGTATCTGCACAGGTATGTCCCCAGCCTCTGCCTCCGGATCCACTTCGCGCAACTTGAATTCCGGGAATTCCACGCAGAATGAATGGGAAATGATCCGAGAAGGGGACCAGACACTCACGGACATCAATTTCCGCGGGCAGGTCGGAAACCATTGCCTGAACCGGAGCTACCAGTTCCTGGCTATTCTGAAGCATGAACTTCAACCTCGATCCGGCAACACAGTCGAGATTGCATACCAGGCGAATTGTTCCGGGATCCGAATAGCGGGCGGCATGGAAATGAGAGCCGATGAGACCCATTTCCTCCCCGCTGAAAAGAACAAACCGGATATTGCCGGCGAGATGCCGACGGAGCGGTTCAAGGAGACGAGCAATTTCGACGATAACTGCGGTCCCGGATGCATTGTCAACGGCACCCTGTGCGATATCATGGCCATCGAAATGGCCGCCGACAATAATCAGGTCCGATCGTTTGCCGCTCCCGTGCAGATCGGCAATGACATTATGGTCTTCCGCCGGTTCGAGCAGATGAGCCATACGCAGGCGCAGGCAGACATCTCCATGTCGCAAGCGCTCTCTTAGTTCCGCTCCGGTCTCTGCGGACACTCCGATTGCTGGAATTTCGGATTTGCGAGTCTGGTGATTGAACGCAAGGCTGCCAGTACGGGCAAGCATTCCCGGTTCCACCTGCACAAAGACAAAAGCACCGGCACCGGCTTCCCGGGCCGCCAGGTATTTGTGTAAACGATGGAGTTGTCTGCCGGAAACAGGATTGGCATCATCCACTAGAACCGCTAAGCCGACCGGTGAACGGTTCACCCTTCTGAAGTCATCCTCATGTCCCATACCAAGATCCACTACCTTGAATTCCCGGTCACAGGCCGGTGCATAGGGCAGCGCCAGACATGGCAGCGGTTTTACCACCGGAGATAACAGAGTCAGTTCAGTCTCACCACGCGTCCAGCGGGTGATCGGAAAGGCCTCTTTCTCAATCGAATCAAGTCCGTAACCGGTTATGGTATGGGCAAGAAATTCGCCAGCAGCCGCCCCTTCCGGACTTCCGGAAAAACGTCCGCCGAACCGCAGACATAGTTCCCGATGTACGCGCAATACGGCATCCGAAGTGTACGCATCTCCGCAAATCAAATAATCAAGCTCTCGCATCAATCCATCCTCCATTGAACCTGAATCTACCTTCCCCTAACAGACCAGTACTACTCCGCTTCGTCAACCGGCAGACGGGAATATCCGTCCCGGTATCAAGAGAATGACAGACAGCTCGGGCAGTATCTGTTATCATCGCATGGGTTGGGGAGGGACAGTGGGTTGAGTCGGTATAGATTTGAGCATGGGATGATGGTTCGGGAGATTCCTGGCAGTAAAAGCGAAGGAATCCTTTTATATCTTCACGGACTGGGAGAATCCGGTATCAGCCTGGAATCTATCGCCACCCACCCGGAGCTTCGTGGATTCCACCACATCCTGCCAGATCTGCCTGGGTACGGACGCAGTTCATGGCCGGTAACCCCTCTCTCCTTGCAAGAAACCGCCCTTTTCCTGCTGGATTGGATCGATCAGCGGAAACTAGACCGGATTATCCTGATCGGGCATTCGATGGGCGGCGTTCTGGGGCAGTATTTATGCGAGGAACGGCCACATATATTTCTGGGTATTATTAATATCGAAGGCAACATTTCGCCGGGAGACTGCACATTTAGCGGGCAGGCAATCACTTACACTCAAGAGGAGTTTGAAGTTCACGGGTTCGATTGGCTGCGCAAGGGGGTCTATCTCTCCGGTGCTCGCCGGAAAGCACTGCAGGGCTATTACGCCAGCCTGCGGTTCGCCTCTCCGCAACAGTTCTGGCGGCACAGCAACGATCTGGTCAACCTGTCGAAAGACGGAACGCTCGCCCGCAGCTTTACTGGTCTGCAACAGAGGAAACGCTTCATCGCCGGCGCGCCTGATGGCCTGTGCGGAACGTCCCTCGAACTCCTCAAGAAAGAGAATACTCCACTTTCCATTATCCGCCCGGCAGGTCACTGGCCATTCCTGGATAAACCATCCAGCTTCATTGCCGAAATTCTTCCTTTCATCACGGGGAAAACAACGGATGAACTGGCAGCGCTTTCCTCTCCTCTGCCAACGACTCCGCGCTGATTTCCCGTTTACTCACGCCACGGATCACAAACACAAATGTCCTATATTTTACTGTTATTTTTAGGCATTCGTCTTGACATCGGAGAGTGAAATCCTTATGGTTAAAAATAAGTATGGAATTTGCTACGGTATAAGGGGTCAGTTATTGCGAAAATTTAGCGGATGGAGGTGCGTTGTGACGTTTTCAGGAAAAATTTTGGTGTTACTTGGAATATTTAGCATGTTTTTTGTATCCGGCGTGGGGGCATATGGTCTGACCTGGACCGGGGAAACCGGCCTGTTTACGATTTACAGTGCCGAAACATTAAACAGCGGTGAGTATGGATTGGGACTCTACTTCAACAACTTTGACCGTGAACTGGTTAATCTCGAAGGTGAAACGGGAATGGATCTTGATCTGAGTCTGATTTCCGTGCCGGTAGGATTCGGTCTGACCGATCGCCTGGAGATTGCAGCCAGCTTCAATTATACGATTGAGGAAACCGATGCGGACGGGGAAGGCGGCTATCTATATACACAATATTTTGAAGACGAAATCAGCGAGAGTGGATTCGGAGATATCCACATCGGCCTGAAATATCGGTTTCTGGATGAGGGAGCGGGGCCCGGGCTGGCAGCCATGGTATTCGGTAAAATCCCAACTGCGGATGAAGAGAAGCCGCTTGGTTCAGGCGAAGGAGATTACGGGCTCAATCTAATCGCCAGTAAAACGATCGGCAGCGTTGGTTCCCATCTCAACCTCGGCTACACCATGATCGGGGAACCGGACAACGTGGACTGGGATGATGTTTTTAGTTATGGATTGGGTCTGGAAATTCCAGCCGGAGGACTTAATCAGTTCATTTTTGAGTTAAGTGGTGCAACCGATTACGATTCGTACCGTGATCACAATCCACTGGATCTCGTGCTTGGCGGTCGCATGCAGACGACTCATGGCCTGATCCTGGGTGCCGGGCTGCGGTATGCCATGATGATGGACTTTGACGACTGTCCCCTTGGAGGGGTCGTGATGATCGGATTCCACACGCCACCGACCCCCACCCCGACTCCGACTCCCCTCCCCAACAAAATGCCCCGGATTCGTTGTGAGTCTGATTCGACCCGTGTCGAACAGGGCAATTACACGCGCATCGTCGCGATCGCCAGCGATCCGGACGGGGATGCTTTAAGTTACAAATGGCAGACAACGGGTTGCCGCCTGGAGGCGGATGGCAGTCAGGCACGATTGCATACTCAGGATTGCGAGCCGGGAACCTACACGGTTTCTTGCGAAGTCAGCGATATGCGTGGCGGTGTTGCTCAGTGTGATGTCGCGATTGCGGTGTTCAAACCGGAACCGGTTCAGCGTCGAATTCCGTTCAGGAATATCCAATTCAAAAATGGCAGCCGGGTTGACAATGTCGCGAAAGCGATCCTGGATGATATCGCAATCCAGATCAAACGGTATCCGGAAGCGACGGTTACAATCATCGGGCACAGTGATTCCGTGGGATCGGAGGATGCCAATTTGAAAATGGGAATGAAACGTGCTGAAAACGTCAAGAAATACCTGGTTGACCGTCACGGTATCGACCCGGATCGACTAATCACCGAAACGCACGGGGAATCAAAACCACTGGCTGACAATTCTACGGCGGAAGGACGCGCCATCAACCGGCGAGTGGAAATCGTGATGATCGTGGAAGAATAACTGCATGTCAGCCCGATTGAACAACAATCGGCGAAAGGCATCGTCCAGGACGATGCCTTTCGCTTTTTTTCTGCTCGCGCTCTCGGTAACCATTTCCGTGCACGCCGAAATTCAGAAACTGGGACCGATGGGCGGAGATTTTCGCGCCATCGGAATTCTGGATGATCTCGTTCTCGCCGGCACTGACGACGGACGCATCTACCGTAGCCTTGACCGAGCGTTTCACTGGAAACCGCTGACGATTCGGGATTTCCCGGTCTCCACCGTAATTGAAGAAATTTCGGTCTCGCACGCGGACCAGACCGTCTACATCGCAGTTCG
>JAFGMN010000323.1 GCA_016927515.1 candidate division CSSED10-310 bacterium
TATTGTCAGCAAGAATGGATACCCGGCAGCCTGATCGATTTGCAACGCTTGCAACTTTCCGCAGGACCCGGCATGCGCCAACACGCCAGCCAGTAAAAACGGGACCAGGATCCATAAAGCGACACACCGCCAATCCAACAGGACTTTAATCATTGATCGCGGCGGAGCGAGTTCCGACAACATGAACCGCTTCAGCATCCAATTCTGGATGAAAACCCGGTCATTGGTGGTGATTTCTTCCCTCTTCGGATCCGCAAGCAGCGTCAGCCCGGATGCTTCACGCTGCTCCTCGAAAACGGGTCCCAGAAGCGTGATCCGTTGCTGAATCCGCTGCCGTGCCACTCGGAGGCAATGATTGATATACTCCCTTTCCGGAAAGGGAAGAAACTGCCGGCAGAGTTCTCTCAAATGCGTAATGTTCTGAAACAGGTCATTCAATGCATGGATGTATTGCACCGGAGACAGCGATGAACCTGCAACGATCTGCTCCTGCCAGACGATATCCTTGATCAACGAATCGAATCGCGTCACCGTTTTTTCAACCCGCATTTCAATCTCGTTTTGCTTTTCTGTTTCGTAGTCTTTGGATTGATGCTCGCCCGTATCCTCCTTCGCCTCCAATAACCACCGTTCCCGGATATAGATGAACCAATGGAGCGTTTTCCGGCTGGAATGCGTCAACCCTTTCCCGGAATCAGCCCGCCTGAGAACATCGATCAAGGCATGGATATCGCTGCGATCCGGCATTGAACTCACTGCGTTGCCGCGTTCCCTTCGTTTTGCTTCCTGTGGGGCCGGATCGAGTCGATCCGGTTCACCGGATGCCGCGCCCGGCTGATCTGTTTTGCTTGATGCCGGATCCGGCCAGATTGCTTCCAGGTACGTCGAGAATGGTGCGTCGACGCAATCATCGTTCACAGCGGAATGGATGCAGGCGATGGCGTCCGAAAGCTGCTTCAAATGATCCCGTATTTCGTCATCGAAGGTATAAGAAATGAGATCCTGGATCATTTTCTTTTCCGGCAGAGCATACAATAACGTGTATAGCAACTCCCGGTAGATGCACTCGTTGGTATCGCGATACCCGGAGAATCGATAGGCAACGGTGAGAACACGGGCGGCGATCGTGGCCAGATCTTTATCGACAGTACCCCGCAGATTCCATCGTTCAACCAGCGGCTGGATTAAGTATATCTGCGACCGCAGCAGTGAATCAGGATTCGAGCGCGGTGCGATGGCCTGAATCTGCTCGTGTAGCAAGTGTTTCAGCAGTCGGACCAATGAGATCAAAATGATACGATTCGAATCCATCCATGTCTCGATCGCAGTACGTAAAATCCGAATCCGGTGAGGCAATGTCAGCACCTGACAGTGACTGTCGGATGCACACGGGCGCTCCATCACCTGTAAAAAAACACCGAGCGCCATCTGCTCTTCATCAGGCTTCTCCTTCCATTCATCCAGTCCGCAAAACTGACCGCGCGTGATCCGGATCAGGTCGATGGCTGCCCGTTCGTTCCTTTTTACGCACCATTCGCGATAGGCACGCTTCAGATCAACCGGTGACAGACGCTCCGCGATATGCTCCGCAATCGTTTCTGATCCGTTCAACTGAACCCGATTCAGCCACTCCGATAACTGCGAAAGATACTCCACCCAATGCGATTCCTGCGCCGTTGGTTCCGGCAGATGTTGCAGCAGAACAGCTGCAATCCGCCGGCCGGATTCCGGTTCCACCGGATGATGATTCAGAAAACGGGGAATGCTGGCGATATAAGCGATGTTGCCTTTGTTCCGTGTCGCCAAGGCCGAACACGCTTGAATCAATCGATCAATGGGTATCCCGATGGTTTCTATCAACCGCATGGACGCTCCGGCCATGAACGAGGCCAGTATCCAGGGATCCCAGACAGGGTATGCCGCATGGAGGAGGTCTCTGGCAACAGCCGCAATCGGTGTGTCATCCCGTTGCAGCAGTTCCATCTGCCTCGCAATTTCCCGAAGTCCTTTTTCCGGAATGTTCTTCACCGTATCTCGCCGGGATATCAACGCGTCTATTTTTTTCTTCCGTCTATCATCGATGATCGCCGAAGACCCGAAGTCTCCGATGGTCAGGTTCGATTCCGATAATCCCGTTATCAGGATATTCGTTAACCACTCCATTAAATAGCAGCGAACGGGAACTTCCTTGGCACGATTGCTCTGCCCATCGATCAGAATGCGCAACGACGGATTGTCATCCGATTCCGTCAAATAGACGCCCAGCGCACACCAGATATGCCGATGCGCATGCAGATTCTCGCGAACACAGATAACCGACCGAATGAATTCAAGCCCCGATGATCCGGAACCGCCGATTTCTCGGGCGGCCTGAATCCAGATATCCGTATCCTCATCGTGGAATCTCCTGAGAAGTTCCGCGGTTAACTCAACCATCGGGAAACACCCTCCCTTCACATGACCCGGTCATCCATCGGCTCGGCCAATCTCCATCCCCTTTTCCGAGTGTCATCACCATACGACATTCTTCAGACCGGTGCAATGATTCGAATGGAATTGGCCTCTTTCAATACAAGACGGTCTGAAATCGTTCCGATTTGACGGATACACCCGGTTCTGAAATGATTAAAATAAAAGGAGATTCCGAATGAAATATGCAGTTTTTGTTTTACTTGCGGTGACAGCAGTGCTGAGCACCGCAGTGGCCCGGCTGGATGATACTCCGATGACACCGCCTCCAATCCCCGGATTCGATTATTCCGGCGACATGAACATGAGTTACGTTCTGACGGTGGAGGACGTGCAGTTGACGTTTATGGCTGCCCTGGGGCTTTGGTTCCCTTATCCTGCCGGTGATTGCAACGGAGACGGCAGTATCAATGCCGCCGATGCCGGATCCATCTTCCAAGCGCTGATGGATATCGTTTCCTGCTATGCGCCGATTCCAACCCCGGCCATTCCCCTGACGCCGACCCCGACCCCTGCAACCGGTCCCGAACGCGTGTGGCTGAGCGGTAATACGCATATTGGGTGTCCCGGCGATACGGTTATGATCTCTGTTTCAATGGAAAATCCGCAGACCGATATCGATTGTTTCGGGCTGGAATTCCATTACGATTCACAGACGATGTTCTACACCGGCTTTGAACCTGGAGATCTGGATCCCGGATGGATCATGATCGATTGCATTGAACTCGATCCGGGACGGGTCCGTGCATGCGGATTTTGCATCGGAACGCCCATTCCGTCCGGAAGTTCCGGGGAGTTGCTGGATTTGACATTCCAATCGATCTGCACGGACTGCTATTGGCTTGAATTGTATCCGTATGCATTTGACTGGCTTGTCGACGATATCCAGTCGTTCTATCCCGAGAGCGGAACAATGGACGTGCAGTGCGTCCGGCCGGTGCACAATGGTGATACGAATCTCGATCACCAATTGTCCTGCGGCGATGCCCAGCTGGTGTTTTTACATGTGCTGGGTTTGGTGGAGCTGAACTTTCAGCAGTTCACGACCGGCGATTGCAACCTGGACTATGCGTTGACTGCGGAAGACGCCCAACTCATTTTTCAATCGGTCATGGGCCAGGCTGCATGTGCTGATCCGATCTGATGCCGTCGGTGCATCATTCGGCACCGATTTGCCGAGGATTACCGTCAGCGATCCATTCAGCATCGCGGCATGAAAAAAGATTCCTGTTGCTGATCCTTCCGTGTCCGGCCAGGAGAAGGGTTGCACCCGAGCAAAAAACACAGTGCACCGCAAACATCCAGTATTCAGTACACCGAACAGCGGCACGTCGTACTGGGGGACATCCATGTTCCGTACCTGGGCTGTGAGCCAACACGCGGATCCCGGATGAAACATGACATCGGGCATCAGCAGATCGACCCCCAGGGGGGCTCACTGAAAGGAGGTGCAGTCGGCGGTGGTATCGGTGGAGATGATCGAGGATAATGACACCCCCTACCTAGTAGACTCATGCGTTCGATTGACCGGTGCCACCGGCCACCAGGGCGTTTCATTCTGGATTCCCGATACCTGATGTGGTATGAAAAGGGGCTTTCTTTTTCCTCGGGGTGCACGATGACAGTCACAACATACGGGATCGATTTTGGAACAACGAACTCCGCGATTGCCTTCATGGATACGCATCGGTCCATCGTCGTTCCTGTTGGAAAAAACGGACGAAAAATGATCCGTTCGGAACTGTTTTTTTCCCGGGACGACGATGCGATTTATGTTGGAGATGCTGCGTTCGATGAGTATCTGGCTTCGGAGAAATGGGGCCGTTTCATCCAATCGATCAAATCCGTGCTCCCATCCCGGCTCTTCACCTCGACCCGGATCGGAACCACGGAGTATGAAGCGGAAGATCTGATCGCTCTCATTCTGGAGTTTTTAAAGAAGAAAGCGGACGGTGTGACGGGACGGAACGTCAAAAAGGTTGTTCTGGGGCGGCCGGTCACGTTTGCCGGCGATGGGAACAATGAACAGCTTGCGGAACAGCGGCTGCGCACGGCTGCGGAGTATGCTGGATTCGATGAGATTGCATTCCAGTTTGAACCCATTGCAGCGGCCATGGCATATGAACAGACCCTGGCATCGGAGAAACTGGTGCTGGTGGCCGACCTGGGCGGAGGCACCTCGGATTTTTCCCTGATCCGGCTGGGACCGAAACGAAAACATTTAAAAAACCGTGCTCCGGATGTATTGGCCACCGCCGGGGTCGGCATGGCCGGCGATGCCCTGGACTCCGCAATCATGTCCAGCAATTTCCGGGACTATTTCGGTGCCCACGTGCAATATGAGAACTGGCCGGGCCAATGGCTGTCCATCCCATCCAGCGTCTTTATCGATCTGTGCCACAAAGGACGCGTCATCTACCTCTACAACGAGGGTGTCCAGGATCAACTCCGGGACATCATCCGAACCGCGGATGACCCGCTCGCCGTCTCCCGGCTGCTCCGACTCGTGGAGAACAATTTGGGACATCAGGTCTACGAAACCATCGAAAGCGGAAAAAAAGAGCTGTCCAACCACGACTTCACACAAATCCAATTTGCGAAGGAAGGATTGGAACTCCGGCTGGACCTGTCCCGATCCCAATTCAACGATATCATCCACGGCACCGTTTCCCACATCGAACACGGTGTCGATGCCCTGCTCCGGAGCGCCGGTGTTGCTGTATCGGATATCGATACGGTGTATATGACGGGAGGCACATCGCTGGTGCCGCGGCTGCAGGCATTGATGCAGACGAAATTCCCCTTCAGCGCACTGGAAATATCGGAGGATTCGTTTCTGAGCGTAGTCAACGGGCTGGCGTTGTGCGGTCCCACTCGGTAAGACACTCTCCGGATTTTTCCATCATTCACCCCATGGGTTTCCTGTATATGTTGACCTGAAGGTATGGGGTCGCAGCCATTATCGCAATGCACAACGCCATCGGTTTGCTTTCGAAGCATATTTCCTTTGACAAGCCGGAATAGCGTGTGATGATATGCCGTATGACGTTTTTTAAAAACGTAACACGATTGGAAACGTGTCAGGAGGATAAACAGTGAAACGAATAAAACAACGGTGTCTGCCATCATGTCACAAGTAAAAAATATCGAACACCCGTGTCCCATTCTGGCGTTTGTTCTCGGCAATTACCGGAACTTCAACGCGCGTGCCACCCGGGATGCACTTCTCGCATACTGGGATCACATATCCACCGATGGACGGATGTTCTGGGCGATGGCGGGCGCGATGTCGTCGGCCCAGCTTGGCATCTCGCTCGCTCCCGCGATACGCGCAGGCTTGATACACGGTATATCGGTCACCGGAGCGAATCTCGAGGAATCGTTGTTCCGTCTTGTGGCGCATACGAGCTACCGGGATTTTCCTGAGTACCGCTATTTCGCCAAACACGACGATGCCACGCTGTTGGCAAACAGATTGAGACGGGTCACGGACACGAGCATCCCTGAAGACGAGGCGTTTCGGGCTGTCGAGAAGATTATAGTGCCGATGTGGGAACGAGCGACTCACTCCGGCGAGCGCCGTTTCTGGCACGAGTATTTTTATGAATTGATCCGGTCCATTGAGCCGGACGATTACGACGGCGATCCGGACGCGTGCTGGCTGCTCGAGGCGGCGCGTCAGAATCTCCCGCTCGTCGTGCCGGGATACGAGGATTCAACGTTTGGCAATATCTTTGCCTCGTATGTGAAATCGGGCACCTGCAGTGCGCACATTGTGAAATCCGGCATCGAATACATGGTCGATTGGTATGGTTGCTATGAAACGCTGTCGGCTGGAACTGGCGTTGGTTTCTTTCAGATCGGCGGCGGGATCGCCGGCGATTTCCCGATTTGCGTCGTTCCATCCATCAAGTACGATCTTGGCAGACCGGTCAAGCCGTGGGCATATTTCTGCCAGATCAGCGATTCGACGACGTCATACGGGTCTTACTCTGGCGCAACACCCAACGAAAAAATCACATGGGATAAACTGACCGAGCGGACGCCCATGTTCGTTATCGAATCCGATGCGACCATCGTGGTTCCGCTGATTCTCCAGGCTCTGTTGGAGTGCCGGAGCGATCCCGAGGCAGCCAATGCCGTCATTGGCCGCATGAGGAGAGAGTGAACGATGGGTTCAACAACGTTGGAGGGATGGGGGCGCATCCCCGTTGAGGGCCGGGAACGGGTCTCAACCGATCTCGAGTGCATCACAGCCGGCGCGGCCATCACGCGGGGACTCGGGCGTTCCTACGGTGATTCCTCTCTACCGGCACGACCGAGAGACA
>JAFGMN010000324.1 GCA_016927515.1 candidate division CSSED10-310 bacterium
CGTTCCGCGAGAAATCCCGTAATGCGTGGAGAAACGGCCACGGCTCCGTGGCTGTGACCGTGTGACTGAAAGTCGACCCGCCCCGAGCCGTGCATTTCCCGGACCTGCTCCCAATTCAGGTAACCGGGCGTACCGATCCACAGGGGGGCGATAAACGCCACCACTGTGACACCGGTTTCCCGAAGAACCGGGTACACGTCCGTGAAAAGGTCCTCCGTGCCGTCGTCGAATGTCAGGAGAACCGGCCTGAGTACCGGGGATTTTTTTTCCAGCCAGTCCACGGCGCCGTCTGCATCCAGGGACCGGTAGCCGTTTTTCACCAGATGCAGGCAATGGTCCCGGAAAACCTGCGCGGTGATTCGATGGTAGACAAATACCGGCAGCGTTGAACCATCCAGTTCGCCGCCATGCACAAAAGGCGGATACATGGTATGACGGAATGCCTGGACAAGGCCCGATAATTCCCTCAATGGAGCGCGCTTCAATCAAATCCACCGTTTGATGATGACCCAATACCCCCGAAACGCACCGTTGATCATCCGCATGCCCAGCCCGAGTACCGGATGATCCATCAAATGTTCCGCCACGTAAATGGGTCCGCATGTCATGAGTGAACGGTCGGCGACGGTCCGCCGTTTCTGGATGCGTCGTCTCTGAACCATGATGATCCCGAAATGGCGCCAGAAATCAACAACCGAAATCACATACTCCTTCAATCCCCCCTTCAGCACCAGGAAGAAAAACAGCATCAGGTCATAAAGCCACAACGCCGGTGCGGCCAGAAGCAGCGTCCGCCATGCGTACATGTGCCAGATGAAATACAGCCTGTTTTTCACCTGGGGGACCGCGCGGAATCCCTCCGTCTTGGAAGGATGATACACGCGAGCGGAGGGAATGTTGAAAACGCGGTATCCGGACATGTTCATCCTCTGGTGAAACTCACCGTCATCCCCCCAGCCGACCACATAATCCTCGTTCATACCGCCGATTTCGAGGGCTTTTTCCCGGTCCAGCAATTGAATGCCGCATCCCAGACTCGGTTTGGGGGTCTCGGGAACCTCCGAAGCCGACGCCCCCCTGTGACGGGAAATCGTGGCGCAGGCATAATGCAGTTCCGTTCCGTCGGAATAAATCCGGTCCGGATTCTCACGCGTCAGGATTCTCGGCGTGCAGACGGCACAATCGGGCAGCGCATCCATGGCATCCGCCATTTCGCGGAGACAATTCCTGTCCATGACAATATCATTATCGGCCAGAAAAACCAGTCGCGTATCGGCCTCGCGAAGCGCCCGGTTGCGCACCCGGTTGGCCAGTGGATACCGGCCGCGGAACCGGACATTTTCTTCCATCTGCACGATCCGCACCTTCGGAAAACGGTGACGGACCCGGGTTACGCTGTCATCCGTGGACACGTCGTCCACCAGCATCAGTCGGAGGTCCGGATAATCCGAATCCAGGATCGATTGAACGGTCTCTTCCAGGTAATCGGCGCCGTTGTAATTGATAATCGCAACAGTGATCGGTTCGGCCATTCCCATCTCATCTGAGTTTCATGATTTTGCGGATCAAAGTCTCATCTCCCGACCGGATTCGGATCAGGTACATTCCAGAGGAAGCGGCATCCCCACGTTCGTTCTTCCCGTCCCAAGCCAGGAAATGCTGCCCGGGCTCAAGTGCGCCTTCAAATACCCGGGTCACCCGGGCGCCGGAGAGATCCACCACCTCGACGGTCACCCGTCTCATCTCAGGCAGTGTCAGCGCGAAACGGGTTCCCCCGTTGAACGGATTGGGATACGCGGGTGACAGCGACAACCGATCCGGTCTGGCCCCTTCCCCAAGAACGGATGTGGGTCCGGAAACCGGATCGACGTTCCGGTCATCGAGACGCAGCTTATGCACAAAAACCTCGGGCGGTCCCGCGGTTTCGCGCCGGCTTTTAAAAATCACCCGGACCAGCCCCGTTGTCCAGGTTGTCGGCTCGGCACCGAACAGGGCAATCCGCAGTGATCCGGTCCCGTCATCCACAGTGACAAGCTGGACCCCCGGCAGCCGTTCATTCTTCAAAACTTCGCTGACACGCCAATCGGCGGCTTCGTATTCCAGCACACACTCCAGGGCCAGAAACGCCGATTCAACCGGTACGGGCAGCGGGAATTCGGCCATGCCCGGATCCGTCGACATCCTCGAAGCCCACAATGCGCTCGGGACAAAACCGGCCTTTCCTGTTCCGCCGCCATTCATCGACCAGTTCCGGTTGACATCTCCGAGCACATCGGTCTCAAAATTCTGCTCCGACAGATTCATGTGCAGGTTCGAATATTCCCGGAAGGCCGGGGTGAACCGCCACGTGCCCGCGTGTGACCCCGGAAGAGCGGACGCCTGCAGGGCAAACCGGCAGATGTGGACCGCATCAATCAGATTGATGTCGCCGGAGGAATCCACGTCCGCAGCCGACCTTCCCGCAGCGCTCAGTGGTTCCACACCGACAACATGCCGGGCGATCAGTGCGGCATCGTACACGCTGACGTCATCGGAATCGATGTCTTCACCGACCGGCTTGGACGGAGTCAGCCGGCAGGCGCTGCCGTTGGTAAACTGGAGGGTGTAAGCTCCTGTTGAGTTGCTGAACGTATTGCCGCTCTCGGAACCGGTCAGATTCAAACGAACGCCGGGAACGGCTTCAGCGGTGGCCGTGCTCGATACTTTGCCGGACAGGGCCCACCCCACCCGTTCGCTGATGAAGGCGAACACCTTGCCCGGGCCCAGGGTAGGATCCGAGGTCCATCCGAAATGGGGCGCGGACACCGCGAAATCGGCCAGTCCGTCGCCGTTGACATCACCGATCGTATGCACTCCGTTTCCCAGGTAATATCCCTGGCCACTGGTCGTCATCAGATCGGGGTATTGGCTGAGCAGCACATTTTTCTGCCAGCCCGAGGCCTGACCGTGGATGAGGGTGACTTTCCCCTTGTCGTCGAAACCGGGCTGGCCGATCAGAATATCTCCGTAACCATCGCCGTCCACGTCACCCGCCGCCCCGATGGCCTGCATATATCCCGCCCGGGCGCCCGTCTGCGCGCCGATGAAGGAGGCATCGGCATCCCGAAGTGATATTTCCTGGCTCCATCCGTTCCGTTTGCCGAGAATCAGATAGGCTTTTCCACGCGAGTTGTCGTACATATAGGCACCGATCAGGAAATCGCCGAGGCCGTCGCCGTTGACATCACCGGCCTCCGCAAGGGAATACCCCGCCCGGTCGCCCCGGTTTTCACCGAAAAAGACCACATCCGAATTGGAAAGGCTGAAATTCTGCCCCCAGTTCGCCGTTTTCCGTCCAAAGATCATGTATACCCGCCCCACCACCACGCCATCGTTGCCTGCGGCGCCGATAATGAAATCACCCACGCCGTCACCGTTCACGTCACCCAC
>JAFGMN010000325.1 GCA_016927515.1 candidate division CSSED10-310 bacterium
GAGGGGTTGGGAGATGAAATCCGCGAGGAGGGGTGATCCGCAGCCGATGGCGGGGTTCCAGAGAGGGATTCGACCGCTGCGGAGCATCCGGGCGGCCTGATCTGCCAGCGGGTAGAATTCCAGGACCGGGTCATCGATATCGGGGTTGTGTATAGCAGGAGAGACGATTGTTTTCCATGGATCGTGATGAGCAGCGAGCCAGTCGCTATTCAGGGGGATACGGCCGTGAGTCAGTGGAAAGAACAAGGTCAGAATCAGGATCCATGGAATCATGGCTGCGCGCAGAAGGGGAGATGGAACCCGGTGTTTCATGGAAGGATTTTAGCATTGGAACGGTGGAGATTCCAGTTTCTGTATCTGATCCCGTACAAAAAAACTCCCGCTGGTTTGAGCGGGAGTTTGCGTTTACGAGTAATGAAAACGGGCGGGGGATTAGTACATGCCGCCCATGCCACCCATGCCGCCGGGGCCGGCTGGAGGCGGAGTTTCCTGTTTTTCGGGGATATCCGTGATCAGGGCTTCGGTCGTCAGCATGAGGCCGGCGATGGATGCGGCATTCTGCAATGCGGAGCGGACGACTTTTTTCGGATCGATAATGCCAGCTTTAAACATGTCGACATATTCTTCTGCAGCGGCGTCGAATCCTTCGCGTTCGCCCATATCCTTGAGTTTTTGCACGACGATCGCGCCTTCGAGACCAGCGTTTTTGACGATCTGTCGGCAGGGTTCTTCCAAGGCACGTTCAACGATCTGTTTGCCAACCACCTGATCGCCATCGAGTTCGAGATCGGCGAGTTTGGCTACGGCGCGGAGCAGTGCGGTGCCGCCGCCGGCGACAACGCCCTCTTCCACTGCTGCCCGGGTCGCGTTCAGGGCATCTTCAACGCGGGCTTTCTTTTCTTTCATTTCGACTTCCGTTGCTGCACCCACATACAGGACGGCGACACCGCCGACCAATTTTGCCAGCCGTTCCTGGAGTTTTTCCCGGTCGTAATCCGACGTGGTTTCTTCGATCTGGGCTTTAATCTGTTTCACGCGGCCCTGGATATCGGCTTCATTGCCATAGCCTTCGACAATGGTCGTGTTGTCTTTATCAATGGTGATCCGTTTGGCCCGGCCGAGATCTTTCACGGTAACGTTCTCGAGTTTAATGCCGAGGTCTTCGGAGATGGCTTTTCCACCGGTGAGGATCGCGATATCTTCGAGCATGGCTTTCCGGCGATCGCCGAAGCCGGGGGCTTTCACGGCAGCGACATTGAGGGTGCCGCGGAGTTTGTTCACGACGAGGGTGGCCAGGGCTTCACCTTCCACATCTTCTGCAATGATCATAAGGGGGCGACCCATTTTGGCGACCTGTTCGAGAATGGGCAGCAGGTCTTTCATGCTGCTGATCTTTTTCTCGAAAATCAGGATGAACGCATCTTCGAGAACCGTTTCCATCCGCTCGGCATTGGTCACAAAGTAGGGTGACAGGTAGCCGCGATCGAACTGCATACCCTCAACGACCTCGTTGTAGGTTTCCATGGACTTGGATTCTTCCACGGTAATAACGCCGTCTTTACCCACTTTTTCCATGGCATCAGCAATAATATTGCCGATGGTGGGATCGTTGTTGGCGGAAATCGTCGCCACTGCGGCGATCTGATCGCGACCTTCAACGGGCACGGCGATGGATTCAAGATAGTCCAGGACCTTCAGGACCGCCCGGTCAATACCCCGCTTGATGCTCATGGGATTCGCGCCGGCGGTGACATTCTTGACACCTTCCCGGAAAATCGCTTCAGCCAGCACCGTGGCGGTGGTGGTTCCGTCACCGGCCACGTCGGACGTTTTGGAGGCCACTTCGTTGACCATTTGAGCGCCCATGTTTTCAAACGGATCTTTCAATTCGATATCTTTAGCAACGGTCACACCGTCCTTGGTGGAAGTCGGAGCACCGAATTTTTTGTCGAGAACGACATTGCGGCCCTTGGGACCCAGGGTCACCTTCACTGCACGAGACAACTGGCTGACACCGGACAGGATGGCAGCGCGCGCTTCTTCTGCATATTTTATCTGCTTCGCCATGGTATTATCTCCTCTAAAAAAGGTCTTCTTCCTATGACAGTTTCACGGTCCGTCAACTATTCCAGTACACCCAGAATGTCGTCTTCCCGCATGATCAGGTATTCCACGCCATCGATCTTGACTTCTGTGCCGGCATATTTACCGAACAGCACCCGGTCGCCTTCCTTCACGTCCGGCTTCATCCGTTTACCGTCTTCATCCCGCTTTCCGGGACCCACCGCCAAAACTTTCCCTTCCTGGGGCTTTTCCTTCGCGGAGTCAGGAATGATGATTCCACCGGCAGACTTCTGATCTTCATTCTCCAGACGCTGCACGATTATCCGGTCATTCAACGGTCTAATCTTGAGACTCATGGTGTATCCTCCTAATGGTTGTGATCCAAAACCCGCGACTCACGGCCATTCAGCCGGAGAGGCGCTCATGACAATTAGCACTCGCCGTTGACGAGTGCTAATAACATATTCTTTCTTTCATGAAATGCAAACCGGATTATTCCGGATAGTGAGTAACAATTCTACTTTACAAGGCTTTTTTCTTTAAATTCATCCCGATGAATGCCGATTTCTATCGTTTTCTCGGTTTCTCGCTGTATTCCATCGATCAGTCAATCGGTTTCTCCACGGGCGTCACTCCATCCCGACGTTCTTCCCGGCGTCCCTCCCGCCGGATTCCATACTCCCGAATTTTTGTTCGCAGTGTTTTTCGGTCGACATTAAGCGCTTGCGCCGTGTTGCTCAAATGCCAACCATATTTTTCCAGTGCTCGGAGAATCACTACTTTCTCCATCCGAATAGCTTCCCGTCGGGCCATCTCTTTCAGATCCATCCCCCCATCGCCAATCCCTCCATCGCCATCCATTTCACCTACATCCGATGGAATCGTTTCCCGCTCCACACTGCGAACAATCTCTTTGGGCAGATCCTTCACATCAATCACTTCATCCGCCAGTATCACAGCGCGACGGATCACATTTCGCAGTTCGCGCACGTTTCCGCGCCATCCATATCGTAAGAGGACATCGAGGGCATCCTCGGAAAACCCGGTAATCGCTCGTTCCTCCGCTCGGAATTCCGCATTGAACATCCCCAGGAAATACCCTGCCAACAACCGGATATCCGTCCGTCGGTTCCGCAATGGCGGCAGCCAGATGGTCACCTCGTTCAACCGGAAATACAGATCCTCACGGAATGCACCCGAATCGATGGCTTTTTCCAGATCCACATTGGTCGCCGCAACGATCCGGACATCGATTCTGTGCTGTGTCGTACTGCCCAGCCTCTCGATAGTCCGTTCCTGAATGGCGCGCAAAATCTTCATCTGCGACGATAGCGAAAGATTACCGATTTCATCGAGAAACAACGTTCCGCCATCAGCAATCTCAAATTTACCTGACCGGCTGATCTTGGCATCGGTGAATGCGCCGCGTTCATGCCCGAACAGTTCGCTCTCGAGGAGATTTTCGGGGAGCGTGGCGCAATCCACTGGAACAAACGGTTTATCTTTTCGTGCTGACAATTCATGCAGGGCACGGGCAAACAATTCCTTTCCCGTTCCGCTTTCCCCGCGGAGCAACACCGTCAGATTCGTATCGGCAAACTGGTGCACAAACTGAAGCGCTTCCTGAAAGACCGGGCACGATCCGATCAGTTGCCGTTCGGCCGGAATGTTCCGGGCACTGTCCGCCGATCGCAATCGGTCGCCACCCGTTTCCAGGCGCCGGATCAGGTTCTTCATAATTCCACGGATTTCGCGGGTATTCAACGGCTTTGTAACGAACTCCACCGCCCCCGCTTTCATCGCGTTTACTGCATGCTCGATGGTCCCGTACGCCGTCATGATCACAACCGGCAGGTCAGGGATCACCTTGTGAATCGCCACAATCAACTCGTTACCCGTCATGTCCGGCATCACTAAATCCGACAATACCACATGGGGAATCCTACCGCTCCGGATCACCGTCATCAGGTCTTTTCCCGATGTGAAACTCTGTGTGCGATACCCTTCACTGGTCAACAATTTACTCAGAATCCAACCGGTCCGCGTGTCGTCATCCACGATGAAAATTTCCGGAGATTTCTTATTCGCCATCACGATCCTCCCGTTTCCATCCGGCGTCCGTCTTTTCGGCGGACCGGCAGAGTCAGCGTGAACCGAGCGCCGGCACCATCTGATCCCGAACCGATGGTGATCATACCACCATGATCATTCATGATCTGCTGGGATATCGCCAGACCGAGCCCTGTCCCATCAGCTTTTTTTGAAAAAAATGGCGTGAATACGCGCCGTCGATCCGATTCGGGTATACCGGGACCGGTATCTTCCACGTCCACCGTACATTCCCGACCGGTATTGTCCACACCGGTTGTGATCCGGAGTCGACCTTTTCCATCGGGCAACATGGCATCCAGCGCATTTAAGAAGAGATTGATCAGAACCTGGTTAATTTTCCGCACATCAATTTCGATACGGGGCATCCGTTCAGTAAACTGGCATTCGACTTCAACATTCTGCTGCCGGAATTTCTGCTTCAAAAACCGGAGAATCCGCTCGATCAACGGATGAAGATCCACTTCCCGAAACGTCACCGCCCGATTGCGAGTCAGCTCGAGCATATCCAAAATCGACGCATTCATTTCCTCCACGCGCTCATGGATAACCCCCAGACATTCCCGCACCTCATCCATTTCCAATGCGCTGTCCAACAGATACTCCGTCGTCATCCCAATCACACCAAGTGGACCTCCCAATTCATGCGCAATTCCACTGGCCATCATCCCCTGCGCCGACAATTGCTCCGTCTGCAACAACATCGCCTGCGCCTTCTCCACCTGCTCGTTCTTGACCACCAGTTCCCGCACCATCTGTATCATCTTCAATACCAACGCGATCTTCTTCGAAAACCGCACCAAACGATCGTCGTTCCGGTGAACAGCCGACTGCTCCGCCGTAAAACACACACAGAACACTCCCGCCGCATGCCCGTCATACACCAGCGGTGTCGCGGTCACCGTCTGAACACCCGCCCGTCGCGCTTCAACGATCCACGGATAACTCCCCGCAGACCCGATATCCTCCACCGTCTCGATCTCTCCCGTCCGCGCCGCGACACCCACCACACTGTCACCAAGCCGGATCGGCTCCAGCGTGTCCGATGAAGGTCCCGGAATCCCCTGATAATGGAACGGTAGCAGCAATTGGTCGCGCACCATCCAGCACCAGACACCGCCTGCCCTCAATTCGCGCCCGACCCGCCGCAGAAGAAGACCCATCAGATCCATCGGATCCTCCATCTGCGACAACCCGTCAACAATCTCCTCGAACGTCACCAACTCCTGCTGTTGCTCCGAAACATACCCCCGCAACGTCTCCACCAGCCGACGATTTTCCCTCAGCAGATTCTGATGCTCCAACGTCTTCAATGTCAGCAACGGGATGAGTTCAAGACACTCAAACGGCTTGACGAAATACGTATACGCTCCCAGATCCAACGCTTTCGCCGCCGATTCGCGGGACACATGCCCCGTCATCACAATGATCTCCGTCAACGGCGCGATCTGCTTTACCGCCTGCAGCAATTCCATACCATCCATGACCGGCATGCGGATATCCGCAATGATCAGATCGTGCATGTGCTCCTTGAAAAGCTCCAGCGCTTCCCGGCCGTCTCCGGCGCGATCAACCGAATAATTGCGCCGACGGAGCACCTCGCAGATCAGATCGCAAACATGTGGCTCATCATCAACAACAAGAATCCTGGGGGTTCGCTGAATAGACATGTCGTGATCTCCTGTCGATAGTTTTGTCAATTTGCGCTGGATATGCAACCGGGATTGCCGCGACAGGGATACTTCATGTATGCTATCGCCGAACACTGAAACCGGATGCGGGCCGGGAGGCTGTTGGTGTATGCACGTGCTGGATATATCCGTTGTGATTCCGTTTTACAACGAGGAGGAAACCGTCCGGGATCTTGTTCATGCCATTCACCAGGTCATGAACAACCATCCATGGACGTATGAGATCATCGCCGTCGATGACGGATCCCGTGACGGCACGTGGGCGGTCATGACAAGCCTGGCAGCCGAGGACCAACGATTCCGGCCGATTTTACTGCGTCGCAACTTCGGTCAGACACCGGCCCTCGCCGCCGGCCTCGACCGCGCGCGTGGCAAGCGGATCATCACCATGGACGGCGATTTTCAGAATGATCCCGCCGATATTCCGGTGCTGATGGCAAAAATGGACGAGGGATTCGACATGGTCAGCGGGTGGCGGACCGAACGGAAGGATCCGCTGTCCAAACGCTTCCCGTCCCGGCTGGCCAACCGGCTCATTCAGTACGTCACCCGCGTGCCCGTCAACGATCTCGGTTGCAGCCTGAAAATATACTCCCGCGAAATCGTCTCCGATATCCAACTCTACGGCGAACTCCACCGGTTCCTGCCGGTTCTCGCCAAATGGGCCGGCGCACGAATCGGCGAAGTCCCCGTACACCATCATCCGCGTCGCTTCGGCCACAGCAAATACGGCATCTCCCGCACGCTGCGCGTTCTGCTCGATCTTATCACCGTGAAATTCTTGATGAACTACTCCACATCCCCCTTGCGCATGTTCGGCACAGCCGGATTCCTGTCCATCATCTCCGGTATCGCCATGTTTATCCTGACCATCATCATGAAACTGTCGGGTATCCAGAATATCAACCGCAATCCTCTCCTGCTCATCTCCGTCGGTGCCGTCATCGTTGGTGTCCAATTCATCCTGATGGGGCTTCTGGGGGAGATCAGCATACGAACCTATTACGAGAGTCAGTCGAAACCCATTTACCTCGTGCGGGAGACGCTGAATTTTGACGCCTGATGCGCCGTCGATCCACCGCTTGAAATGGTGGATTCTGCTGGCAGCCGCTCCTTTGATTGCCGGAGCCGCCCAGCTTGATCTGCCGGCGTTTTGGGATGGTTTCATCGGTGATTCCGCCGTGTATTACGCCATGGCCGACAGCCTTGCCCATGACGGCGACCTGCGGTACACGCCCATCGATCTCATGCGGATCACCACCGATTGGCCCGCCGGCCCCCAAGGCATTCTCCTCACAGCCGATCCAAACAACCCGTCGATTATCCACTACGCCAAACCGTTGTTCTATTCCCTCATCGGCGCACCCCTGGTCCGTATCGCCGCCACCAACGGCCTGCTGATTCTGAATGCCCTTTGTTTCACCGCCCTTCTGTTCATGGGCTGTCTTGCGTTTCCGGAATGGGAAACCCGTAGACCCTGGGAAATCATCCTCTGGAACCTCGTTTTCTGGAACCTGTCGGCGCTGCCAGCGTATATTTTCAGCCTGACACCAGACCTGTTTAACGGGACACTCGTCATGGCCGGCCTGCTGCCCTGGATTCGTCACAACCACTCCCACCGCCCACTCCGCATGCTCGCCCTCTCTGCACTGATCCTCGGCATCGCCGCCGCCTCCCGCCCCCCCAATGCCCTATTCCTCGTCCTGCCATTGTGGAGTATTCTTATCGGACCGACCACCTCGGAATCCCCCGGTCTCTCAACCATCACACATCAGCGCCTCATTCACCGCCTGACTATCATCACCTGCGCTCTCCTGCTCTTCGCCGCAGGGATCGGCTTCGTTTACGGACTCTCCCATTTCCTCACCGGACAAGGCTTCGCCTACAGCGGGTTCCGAAAGCGCATCGTCGGCACCCTCCCGTTCCAAACCCCCGGCGCCACCTTTCTCAACACCGGCCTCATCATGTCCACCGAATCAACCCGCTTCGTTTTTAATTGGGACACGGTCTGCCACAATGCTCGCTATTTTTTCATCGGCCGGTTCGCCGGTCTGGTTCCTTATTTTTTTCCGGCATTCGTTTCACTGCTGTCCGTCATTCCCGCCGGCGATTCCCGATCCGTCCGCCGACCGGTTCTGGCCGTCATCGCAGGTCTTTTTCTGTTTCATATAATCTATATTCCTTCCAATTGGCATGGCGGGAGTTGTGCCGTGGGCAATCGGTATCTCGTGGCGTGGCTTCCAGCCTTTTTCGTGTTGCTTCGGCGACCGCCCCATCGCCGACTAATCGTTCTGACCGCGCTGCTGACTGCGCTGTTGACGGGCTCGATTGCACTCAACCCCGCGTCGGCTTTCCGCGATTACCGCGATACGGCCAAGCGCCCGGTCACCCAGGCGTTTCCGATGGAGATTACGCTGTTGGAATCGTGGCCGGTGGATGATCTCGGCCATCGCCGCGTGGAATACGGTGATCATTTCGCGTATTTTGCTGACGACAACCAGTTCGGTCGTGAAAATGACGGCTTTTGGGTCCGAGGGAAGAGCCGGGCGGATATGGTCATTCGTTGCTGGAAACCGGCCGAAACCGTGCGGTTGACCATCCGGAACGGTGGAGAGGCGGGCCGGGTATCCGGGGCAGTCGGTCGAGATCGATTCAGTTACCGAGCAGAGGCGGGAGAGGTTTTCGCGATCGATATGAAGCCGGGACCGGCGGTCCGCAGTTACAATCTGGCCGGGAATCCGTCCTGGTGTTATCCGGTGCGGATCGAGGTGCAGAGTGGTTTTATTCCCCGGTATTCGGAGCCCGGCAGTACGGACCACCGGTTTCTGGGTTGCTTTGTTCAGATCGCATGCGGCTCTTGACAACCAACCGTTCCTGAGCGATATGATGCGGGTTTATCGCAGGAGTCAATTGGCGGCTTCTGTTATCACATAGGAGGTTTTTATGAAGCGTCGAGTTCTGATTATGGGAGCGGCGGGACGTGATTTTCACAATTTCAACTGCTACTTCCGTGACAATTCCGAATATGAGGTCATTGCCTTTACGGCAACACAGATTCCCAACATCGACGGCCGAGCCTATCCAGCGGTTCTGGCCGGCAAACTATATCCCGATGGTATTCCTATCCTGGACGAAGCCGACACGGCCGATGTGATTCGGAAGCACCGGATCGATCTGGTCATTTTTGCATACAGCGATGTCAGCTATGATTATTTAATGCATCGCGCGGCATTGGTGAATGCCTGCGGCGCTGATTTCATGGTGATGGGAATCCATCATACACAAGTGGCATCAACCCGGCCGGTCATCGCCGTCTGTGCCACCCGGACAGGGTGTGGGAAGAGCCAGACCACGCGGGCAATCACGGATATCCTGCGGAAGAAAAATCTAAAAGTGGTGGCGATCCGTCACCCGATGCCCTACGGTGATCTGGCGAAACAGGCCGTTCAGCGATTCGAAACGATCGACGACCTGAAAAGACACGAATGTACGATTGAAGAAATGGAAGAATACGAACCGCATATCGCCAATGGTGTCATTGTGTATGCCGGTGTTGATTACGAAGCGATTCTGCGCGAAGCGGAAAAAGAAGCCGATGTTATTTTGTGGGACGGAGGCAACAACGATATGTCCTTCTACCGGGCGGATCTGTATATTACGGTGGCAGACCCGCATCGTGCCGGTCACGAGTTGCGGTATTATCCCGGTGAAACCAATGTGAACCTAGCCGACATCGTCGTTATCAACAAGATCGATACGGCACGCCGTGAAGACATTGATACGGTGATTGCCAATGTCCGAAAACTGAATCCGGAAGCCGAGATCATTGAAGCGACATCGCCGGTGACCGTGGATCATCCGGAAATCATCCGCGGCAAGAAGGTTCTGGTTATCGAAGACGGTCCGACCCTGACTCACGGCGAGATGAAAATCGGTGCCGGCATCGTAGCTGCGCAACAGTGTGGAGCATCGGATCTTGTGGATCCGCGACCGTTTACAGTGGGAACCATCACCGACACGTTCCGGAAATATTCGGACATCGGCACCTTGTTGCCGGCAATGGGTTACGGTGGTCGCCAGGTGAAGGATCTCGAGGAAACGGTTGCCCGGACCACTTGTGACGCGGTAGTGATCGGAACGCCGATCGATCTGCGGCGGGTCATTTCCATCCGTCAGCCCAGCACCCGGGTTCGGTACAATCTGGGAAGTGAAGCAATCGCGACACTGGAAAAGCGCGTCACGCAATTCCTGTCGGAAAAAGGTCTCTGATTTTTTCACAGGGAGCAACCATCGGGGATTGATTGTCATGCAGAAACCAACGTCTCCACCCAGAGTCGCTGTGATCGCCATCGGCGGTAACGCTCTGGTCGCAAAAGGTCAGCGTGGAACAATCACGGAGCAGTTTGCGAACAGCCGGAAAATGCTCCGCGGTATCATCGATGTGATCAAGGCCGGCTTCATGCCGGTCATCATTCACGGAAACGGCCCCCAGGTCGGTTCTGCCATGATCCGTGTGGATATGGCGATTGATAAAGTCCCCGAAGTCCCTCTCGGTGTCCTGGTCGCCGATACCGAAGGCGGAATGGGTTACATGATCGGCCAATCGCTGATCAATATTCTGCGCCGGGAGGGACTCCCGATCCCTGTGACGACCGTCCTGACCCAGGTTGTCGTCGACCGGAACGATCCCAGCCTGGAACGACCGACAAAACCGGTCGGGCCGTTTTATAGTGAGGAAGAAGCGAGCAATTACGCTCGTGATCGGGGTTGGAAGATGATCGAAGACGCAGGGCGTGGATGGCGCCGGGTGGTGCCGTCGCCGGTACCGCTGGAGATTGTCGAGCGGGAAACCATCCGGCTTCTGATCGAGCATGGCGTGATCGTGATCGCTGCGGGCGGTGGCGGGATACCCGTTTATCTCGAGTCAGACAACACGCTGGAAGGCATTGACGCCGTTGTCGACAAGGATTTGACATCGGCGGTTCTGGGTCAGAGCATCGGCGCGGAATTCATGGCCATTTTGATGGGTGAACCCCAGGTGGCTTTGAATTTCGGAACACCCAACCGGAAAGACCTGGGTGCGTTATCACGAAACGAAGCTGCTGCTCTTTTAGATCAGGGTGAATTCGCCGAAGGAAGTATGGCGCCCAAAATCCGGGCCGCCATTCGTTTCCTTGACGGCGGAGGACGAAAGGTTATTATAACAAACACCGACAACTTGCTGGACGCGTTCCACGACAAGGCCGGAACACGGATTTATGCGTGAGGAGACAGCATGGGGCGAGCATTTAAACAGCGAAAACTGAAGAAAACCCGTCGCACCAAGGTTCGGAGTGCGACAGTCGTATCGAAATCCCAAAAAGAACAGGTCAAGAAAAAAGTCAAAACCTGGGAGTATTTCCTCTGGGCCGGCGCTGTTGTCCTGGCAATCGGTTTCATCATTTTCGCTGCCCGGATGGGGAGTGTCACGCCGGATCCGGTGCCGACGCCTGCGGCTTCCACCGCCGAGGCGACGGAGTAGAGCGATGGGGACGGGGGTCTGTGTTGCAAATTTCAATTGACGATTCTCTGATCATCCTTGTGAAAGGCGATATCACCCATATGGCGGTGGATGCCGTTGTCAACGCCGCCAACAATGCATTGCAGTTGGGCAGTGGGGTCGCGGGTGCCATCCGTAAAAAGGGGGGTCCGTCGATCCAGGAGGAGTGCGATGCCATCGGGCATTGCGAAGTGGGTAAAGCTGTCATTACGCGGGGAGGTAGTTTGAAAGCCCGGCATGTGATCCACGCGGTGGGTCCCGTTATGGGATCGGGCAATGAAGATCGAAAACTGGCCGATGCCACGATGAGCGCGCTGGAAGTGGCGGAAGCCAATGGCATACGTTCGTTGGCATTCCCGGCGATCAGCACCGGCGTCTTTGGGTTTCCCAAGGACCGGTGCGCCAAAGTGATGCTGTCCTCAACAATCGCCTATCTGCAATCCGGCAGCGAAATCGACCGCGTCTTCTTCTGTCTGTTCGATGACGAAACATATTCCCTGTTCGAGGACGAGCTGAGCCGGTTGACCAACGACTGACACCGTGGCCATTTCCGGTTTGCCATCACCCACATCTCGCCTCACCATCCGTATGCATCCCCTCGGATCGTCTCCGTCAACCCGATCGTTCCTTCAATCTTCCCACATGCTTACCATTCTGATCGCTACGGCCCTGATCACCGTCGCACTCGCCACTGTTCACCCCCTGCCGTTTCATATTCATGACGCCCTCCCAACCATCGCGGCTTACTCCACGAATCCCGCGGACAACGATCCCGCGATGTTCTGCTGGAACCTCTGGTGGACCGCCGGCTGGATGGACGGCAAACATCCCCTGCTGACCTGCTCTTACCTGCACCATCCCTTCGGCATCTCCTTGGCCCGTCACACACTCAGCCCCGCCAACGGAATCCTGGCATGGCCCGTGACCCGAACCCTCGGCTGTATCCCGGCACACAACATTCTCGTCATTCTCCACGCCCTGTTCACCACCTGCACCGCGTTTCTCCTCGCCCGTAAACTCGGGATTCCCCACGGATCAGCCCTTCTCACCGCGACCATCTTCACGTGGTGGCCGGCACGGAACATCCATGCCGCTTTTCACCTTAACCTGGCCTCAACGGGATGGCTCTGCCTGAGCCTGTCCCTCATGCTCATGGCCACCGGCATCCGCCGGCATCACCGGGGATGGATTTTCGCAGCAGCACTGGCTGTTGCCGCCACGGGAGCATCGTCATGGTATCTTCTGCTGAACCTGGTCCTGCTGACCCCGATCATCCTCTCCGCCGCAATCCCGGTCTTCCGCGGCGAGACGGACCGGGATGACGAACCAGCTGAACAAGCAGCCCGGTCGCACGGCCCCAATCTCGATCTCGCCGCACCCGCCGCCGCTCTGATCCTCGGATTGATCCTTCTCCTGCCGCTGATTATCCCACTTTTAACACCCGACCCGGATATTCCAGCCCGTTCCCGGGAAGAAAAAGAGACGTACTCGATCCCGCTTCTGAACCATGCCGTTCCACCGGTGAATAGCCGCGTCTTTCATCACCGGGTCAAATCGTTCTACCGGAACCGGTCCGGGAACGCGATTGAAACAACGGGGTATCTCGGCTTGGGTGTCCTGGCACTGGCTCTGACAGCCGGACGGCGGTCCCGGTCGGCCCGGCGACTGCTGGCCGGTGCAGCGGTTTGCGTGATCGTGTCCTGGGGTCCCACCGCGCATTTCGGTGACAACGCTGTACCGTTGCCATACCGGTGGCTGGACATGCTGCCGGGACTCGAAATCGGCCGGACTCCCGGCCGGTTCATGATCCCTGCCGGGCTCCTGCTCGCTCTCGCCGCCGGCTACGGTTTGCACAGGCTATGGATGAAAAACCGTCCATTGGCTGCCGTTCTCTGCGGGCTGGTGTTGACAGAATTGCTCCCGGCCCCGATGGACCTTATTCCGCTGTCCCGCACCGGGCTGCCATCCGCCCGCCGGATTCTCGCCCACAACCGGGTTCCCACCGGAGGTATCCTGATGGTTCCCAACGACTGGACCGATCGGGAAACCCTGCTGCTGCAGACGGTGCATGGACAACCCATCACCACGGGGTTCGCCGCTCGGTTACCGGATTCGGTTTTTCAGCGAATCGATGGCATTCCCGGATTAAAACAACTGTCGAGTATCACCAGTTCAGCAAAAGACGCCGCAGCGATCCCGGACGTGAGCGGGGATACCTGGGCTCGCCTGGCCACCGCGCTGGATATCCGGTCGATCTGGATTGGCGGAATATCACCGCGCATCGTGCCCATCGATACACTGGCCGTACCATCGGTTCCCGTAGC
>JAFGMN010000326.1 GCA_016927515.1 candidate division CSSED10-310 bacterium
GACACCTATATCGAAAAAGACGCCTCGATCAATGACGAGTTGGATCGTATGCGCCATGCTGCTACACGCGCCCTGTACGAACGCAATGATGTCATCGTCGTGGCATCCGTGTCGTGTATTTACGGATTGGGTGAACCCGAAGATTACTCGGGTCTGGCCATTATACTCCAAAGAAAAGATCCGATGAGCCGGAGGCAGTTGCTTGAGAAGCTTGTCAATCTCCAATTCGAACGGAATGATGCCGTGTTGACCCGTGGAAAGTTCCGAGTCAGAGGTGACGTCGTTGAAGTATTCGGAGTTGGCGATGATGAAGCCATCCGTATCGAGTTCTGGGGAGATGAGATCGAGAGCATGAGCCGTATCGATCCCCTGAAGAATTCAGTCGTTGCGAAGATCGATCGGGTTCGTATATTCCCCGCGAGCCACTATGTAACGATAGCAGATCGTTGGCCAGGTGTTCTGCGGTCCATCCGCGAAGAGATGGAGATTCGCGCCAGCGTATTAGAAAAGGAAAACAAGTTGCTGGAACGCCAGCGTTTACTTCAACGCACTCAGTTTGACCTGGAGATGCTTGAATTAACAGGGTATTGCTCCGGTATCGAAAACTATTCACGCCATCTCACCGGCCGACCCACAGGCGATCCACCACCCACACTCCTGGATTACCTACCAGAAGGCACGGTGGTGTTTATTGATGAAAGCCATGTGACAATTCCCCAACTCCGGGCGATGTACCGAGGGGATCGATCCCGGAAAGAAAACCTGGTACAGTACGGCTTTCGCCTCCCTTCCGCCCTAGATAACCGCCCCCTCAAATTTGACGAATTCATCGCCCGGGTTAAGCAAACAGTCTATGTATCTGCTACCCCCTCAGAATACGAAATTGCCATTAGTCAGGATCGGATCGTCGAGCAACTTATCCGTCCGACCGGTTTAAAGGATCCCAAGATCGTGTTGCGTCCCGCCCACGGGCAGGTAGATGATCTCTTTGATGAAATCCGTGGGCGTATCAGCCGGAACGAACGAACACTTGTCACAACATTGACTAAAAAAATGGCGGAAAGTCTCACCGAATATTACGTCGAGTTAGGCATTAAAGCCCGGTATCTCCACTCCGATATTACGACCCTGGAACGCATTAAAATCATTCGTGATTTACGAAATGGAACGTTCGATTGTCTCATTGGTGTCAACCTGTTACGGGAAGGGCTGGATCTGCCAGAAGTCTCTCTGGTAGCAATTCTCGATGCAGATCAGGAAGGTTTCCTGCGCTCGACGACTTCATTGATCCAGACCATCGGACGATGCGCCCGGCATGTTGATGGGCAGGTCATTCTGTATGCCGATCGAATGACCAATTCGATCCGTGCAGCCACAGAAGAAACACAACGACGGCGGGAACTTCAAGATGAATACAATCAGCAGCATGGAATCATTCCTCAATCCATTACGAGTTTTATCGACGAGTCTGTTTTTTCCATTGCCGAATCGGATTATCGTACGATACCGGCAGGATCAGACACCGATCTGCGCAATCTCACCGTGGCCGAATTGGAAATGCGTATTCTGAAACTTGAGGAGGAAATGCTGTTATGTGCGCAGCAATTGAAATTCGAGAAAGCGGCGCTATTGAGGGACCAGATTATGGCACTGCGGAATCAATTGGAATCGAGCAACCGAATCGCATAAGTCTCCGGCAAGCAATGCTTCTCGTTCCCCGAAAACCCGGTGCATACCGGTTTTGGGATGCAAATGATCACGTTTTATATGTTGGCAAGGCAAAAAATCTGCACAATCGAATTGCATCTCATATCACTCAACCGAATGAAACCGCTCGGCATCAATTGATTATTGAACGAGCTTCCACCATTGATTGGATTGTCACACCCAACGAAGTAGAGGCACTTCTTTTAGAAGATGCGCTGATCAAACGGCATAAACCACTTTTCAACGTTCGATTCCGTGATGATAAACGCTATCCGATTCTTCGCCTGGATATTGCCGATCCTTTTCCGACCCTGACAGTCGTCCGGCGAGCCGTTCGTGACGGCGCATTGTATTTTGGACCGTACACATCCAGCAAAATCATGCGGACGATTCTACGCGTCATCGAACGGTATTTTCCTCTTCGTCGCTGCATTGGGAATCCTATTGAACGATCACGGGAGTGTTTGAACTACCAGATCAGGAAATGCTCCGGCGTCTGCCAAGGGCATATCGATGCCGCAACCTATGCCGAGACCGTTCGTCAGGTTCAACTATTGCTTTCAGGACGTAATGATGAGCTGCTGCATACATTGGAAAGCGAAATGCGCACGTTTTCGGAGAAATTGAATTATGAAGCAGCTGCCATGAAGCGTGATCAGCTGAAGGCGATTCGCAATATTTCAGGGGGACGCCGGTTGCTGCTGCCTCGACCGATCGATATCGATGTGTTCGCGTTTACCTGTTCTCAAACAACTGGCTACGCCGAAATATTACTGGTTCGCGCTGGAATGGTTTCTGGTAATGTCCATCTTTTTCTGGATTTGGACGAACCTCTTCCAGAAGCGGATTTAGCGGACTATTTTTTAACCCATTACTACAATAACGGAGCACCGGTTCCCCGGATTATTCTCTGCAGTCACACACCAAGATCCGGAGGGATTCTGGAAGACCTTTTACTTCAGTTGGCCGGTCGCAAGGTTTTTATCCGCCATCCGGTCAAGGGAGTCCATGCATCCTTGATCCGATTGGCCTCATCGAATCTTAAGCTTCAGACCCAGTCGGACAGGAAAGTACGAGCCGCAATTGAAGGCCCTTTAGCAGTTCAACGTCTTCTTCGATTACCGGAAGTCCCCTTGCGCATCGAGGCAATTGATATCTCCGAAAGTCAGGGAAAATACGCAGTTGGATCTGTTGTTTCATTTGAAAATGGAGTTCCTCAGCGGAATAGGTACCGGCGCTATCGGATTCAATCCGGGGATGCGGTATCCGATGTGGATCGCATTCGAGAGGTTATGCTTCGGCGATTGAAGCGAAAAAACCTGCCGGAATGGAGTCTGCCGGACATCTTTTTGATTGATGGAGGTAAAGCGCAGCATGGAGCAGCTTCCTGTGTGGCCGAATCCGCCGGGTTGACCATTCCAATCATTGCACTGGTCAAAGCCCGAAACAAACGAACGCGCGAAGGTATTTTCTTACCGGATGGTTCAGAACAACAGCCAGAACCAGAGGATCCCGCATTGCGATATCTCGATCAGATCCGTGACGAAGCACATCGGTTTGCGATCACCTATCATCGCGAACTGCGCGAACGCTCACTGCTCCGATCGGTTATCATGGAAGCACCGGGTATCGGTCCGCAACGACGGAAAATACTGCTCGATCGATTTGGATCCCTGGAAGCAATCCGCCAGGCAACTGTGGAGAAAATAGCGGAACTACCAGGGTTTGGAAAAACCATCGCCAATCACGTGGTCGACTTTATCCAACGAACTGAACGGGAAAGAAAAAACCGGGACGAGAATCGCTCCGCCCCGGTTAAAACAGGTAACGAGTAAAATCGTTATTCTTTTTCTGTGTCAGGTAAGTCCACAAGTTCGATGACGGCCATCTCTGCTGCGTCACCTTTTCGAGGTTCCAATCGGTAAATCCGTGTAAACCCACCGGGACGTTCCTTGTATCTGGGAGCAATGTCATTGAACAACCGGGCAACCATGGTCCTGTTCGGTATCAATCGAATGACCAACCGCCGGGAATGCAGGTCGTCGCGCTTCGCCGTGGTGATAACATAGTCAACCATTTTTCGGACTTCCTTCGCTTTCGCAAGGGTAGTTTGGATCCGTCCATGCTCCAGAATAGATGCTGTCATATTTCGCAACATCGCCTTGCGATGACTTGACGTTCGATTCAGCTTGCATTTAATTTTTCTGTGTCTCATATCCGATTCCCTTTTCTTTACACGAAGTTTCAAAAGACCTGGCGTTTACTCTTCTTCTTCTTCCTCGTCTTCATCGCCGAAATACTCGATATCTTCCAATTCACGAGCCGGGAAACCGAACTGGGTGATATCCATGCCGAACAGAAGACCCATGTTTTCAAGCACTTCTTTTATCTCATTGAGTGATTTCCGACCAAAATTGCGGGTCTTAAGCATTTCAGCCTCCGACCGCTGCACCAGCTCAAAGATTTTCTTGATATTGGCTCGATTCAAGCAGTTTTGCGAACGGACCGATAACTCCAGTTCTTCTACGCTTCGGTTGAGATTGCGGTAGACTTCTTCGAATTGATCGTCTTCGCGTTCCTCTTCTTCCGATTGAACATCCTCAAAATCGACAAACAACGAAAACTGATCTCGAAGAATCTGCGCAGCCATGCTGACCGTTTCATCCGGACGAATGGTGCCATCAGTAAACACTTCGAGGATCAACCGGTCATAGTCGGTTTCGCGCCCCAAACGAGCTGCTTCTACTTTGAAATTAACTTTTTTAACAGGTGAGAAAACAGCATCAATCGGAATCACACCGATGGGCTGATCCTCTTCATGGTGCTTCTCAGCAATTTCAAATCCGCGACCCTTCTGCACTTTCATCTCAATCCGCAATTTGCCATTCCGATCCAAGGTCGCCAGATGAAGTTCGGGATTCATAATTATGACATCGCTGTCTGTCTGGATATCCGCCGCTGTCGCTTCGCCTGGACCACTCTTCTCCAAAATAATCGTTTTGGGATGATCGACATGCAATTTGACAATCAATTGCTTGATATTCAGGATGATATTCGTCACATCCTCAACAACATCAGGAATCGTTGTAAACTCGTGCAAGACGTTGTCGATTCGAACAGACGTGACGGCTGCCCCAGGGATCGAGGAAAGGATCACTCGTCTCAGGGAGTTTCCGAGGGTGATTCCATACCCCCGTTCCAATGGCTCCGCCCAGAACTTCCCATAACAGGTTGTCAAGGTATCGAAGTCCACATTCAGGCGTCTTGGTTTTTGAAGATTTTTCCACTGCATGGAATGAGTGCCTCCTCTTAATTCCCTAACATTACCGACTTACCGCGAGAAAAACTCGACAATGAGCTGTTCCTGGATTGGATGAGTAACCGATTCGCGGTTCGGCAACGCCACGATATCAGCTCGACATTTGGAAGAATCAACAGTGATCCATTCCGGGATCTCCCGACCGGCTTCCATCGCTTCTTTCAACGGAACCATCTCATGGCTCCTTCCTTTTATCTCGATGACATCACCGGAGTTAACAATGTACGATGGAATATCGAGCCGTCTCCCGTTGACGAGAATATGACCATGGCAAACCATTTGCCGGGCCTGTTTCCGCGACAGAGCAAAACTCGCACGAAAAACAACATTATCCAACCGGCGCTCCAAGAGAGTCATAAAATTATGTCCCGTAACGCCCTTCATCCGCTCTGCCTTTTTAAAAAGATTTCGGAACTGCTTTTCCATTAGGCCATAGAGCCTTTTAACTTTCTGCTTTTCACGGAGCTGTATACCGAAGTTGGTTACCCTCGGTCGCCGTTGCCCATGTTGTCCCGGAGCATAACTCCTGCGATCAAATGCGCACTTTTCCGTAAAACACCGGTTTCCCTTCAAAAACAGTTTCTCGCCCTCACGGCGACATAATCTGCATACTGACTCGGTATATCTAGCCAAGGCTTCTCTCCTTTTCTACAAAAAAATAAGTTTGTTTATTGCTGTTTGCACTCATTACACCCGTCGGCGTTTCGGTGGCCGACAACCATTGTGAGGGATTGGCGTAACATCGCGTATTGCCCGCACTTCCAAGCCTGTCGACTGCAAAGCCCGAATAGCCGATTCGCGTCCGGCTCCAGGACCTTTCACATGCACTTCCACGACCTTCAAACCATATTCCATCGCCTTGGTTGCCGCATCTTTCGCAACCAGTTGAGCAGCGAACGGTGTCGATTTCCGGGAGCCTTTTTGACCGATCACGCCAGCAGACGCCCAACCAAGCGTATTCCCTTGTAAATCGGTAATCGTTACAATTGTATTGTTAAAAGTGGACTGAATGTGTGCAACCCCTTGCCGCACTTCCCGTTTAACAGCCTTCTTTCCTGAACGCCTACGCTGTTTGGCCATTCCCTATCTCCTTTTATTTAGACTTTTTTCCACCAATTCGTGATTTTTTACCCCTGCGGGTTCTGGCATTTGTGTGAGTTCTTTGACCGCGAACCGGTAATCCGCGGCGATGGCGCAAGCCCTTGTACGAGCCCAGATCCATCAACCGCTTGATGTTGAATTGGATTTCCTGCCGAAGAGCACCTTCGACTTTATACTCCTCTTCAATCGTTTCCCGAAGCTTCCGGACTTCACTCTCGGTTAGATCCTGAACCTTCGTATCCGGGTTGATCCCGGTTTTCGCAATAATGCGTTTGGAACTCGTCAAGCCAATGCCATAAATCGCCGTCAATGCGATTTCAATTCGTTTCTTATTGTTAAGATCAATCCCTGCAATTCGAGCCATGCTCTCCTCCTACAATCCGGATAAATTATCCCTGTCGCTGTTTATGCCGAGGATTCTCACAGATCACCCGGACAACGCCATGACGCTTTATTATCTTACACTTATCACATATTTTTTTCACAGATGCTTTGACTTTCATCATTCACTCTCCATCCTGTTACTTTCACATTCTCGTGGATCCTTCAATGCGTTTTTTTTTTCAAACTTAAAATCTCCGGACTGCCATCCCGAACGACAATGGAATGTTCGAAATGAGCGGAGAGGCTACCATCTTTTGTTACCGCTGTCCATCCATCATCGAGAATTTCTACTTCATCGGACCCCGTGTTCACCATTGGTTCAATGGCCAGAACCATTCCATCCCGGAGCCTTATCCCGCGCCCGGCAGGTCCATAGTTCGGTATCTGTGGATCTTCATGCAACTGGCGCCCGATTCCGTGACCAACGAATACCTTGACAACAGAAAATCCTTCTTTCTCAACGCGAGTCTGCACCGCATGACCGATGTCATACAAACGATTGCCAGCAACCGCCTGCTCTATACCGAGATACAGGGCTTCCTCCGTTGTTTTCATCAACCGATCGGCATCTTCCGATACTTCCCCTACCGGAAAAGTCATCGCTGCATCACCATAATACCCACGGTGTAGAACACCGACATCACAACTTACGATATCGCCGTCCATCAGCTTTCTCGACCCCGGAATTCCATGGACGATCTCGTCATTGATCGATACACACAATGCATTCGGAAAACCCCGATATCCTTTGAATGCCGGCTCAGCTCCGTGCTCCCGAATACACTCTTCACAACAACGATCCAGATACTCCGTGCTGACACCCGCCTTGATCGCATACAGAACTTTTTCCAGAGCATCGGCTACGATCTGATTCGCTTGTCGCATCAAGTCGATCTCATGGCTGGACTTCAGAAAGATCATTCCTGAACCCCCCCCTCTATGACCTGGATAATTCGCTGAAATATCACTTCCGGTGTGTCAGCAGGGGCCACACCACCATCAACAACAAACAACCGCGTGTTCCCGTGATCCTGATAATAACCAATTAACGGCTCAGTCAACTCCCGATAAACAGCTATCCGCTTACGAATCGTTTCCGGCTCATCGTCTCTCCGCTTGATCACCGGAACGCCGCAGATGTCACATAAACCATCGACTGATGGCCGATCAAAATCCAGGTGATACATTCTCTGGCAAGATGGGCAGATCCGCCGCCCCGACAATCGACGCAGAATCACATCGTCCCGGCAATCAAGGACGATAACGAAATCAATGGTGATTTCTTGTTTATCCAATGCTTCTGCCTGGGCTAATGTACGAGGAAATCCGTCGAAGATATAGCCATTGGAACAATCGGAGTGACGTACACGTGTTTTGACAATTTGAACGACCAGATCATCTGGTACGAGTAAACCCTGACTGATAACCTGTTGAGCATTTACCCCAATACTTGTCCGTGCTTCAATTTCCGCTCTCAGCATGTCCCCCGTGGAGATTTGCGGAATGGCATATCGCGAAGCGATTCGTTTCGCCTGCGTTCCCTTTCCGACTCCCGGAGCACCGAGAAGAATCAATCTGATCGCACGATCCATTGTGGTCACGTCGTCCTTATAGTTATCGCCGGCGTCCGCCGCGAATCCGGCCTTTTCTCAGAAAACCGTCGTAATGCCGCATGAGCAGATGCGATTCAATTTGTTGAATCGTATCCAACCCAACTCCAACGACGATTAAGAGAGCAGTGCCTCCGAAATAGAACTGCACATCCATATAACTGTAGAGTAATGTAGGCAATACTGCTATTGCCGACAGAAAAACCGCTCCAACGAGAGTCACCCGAGTCAAAACTTTATCGATGTACTGGGCTGTGTTTCGTCCCGGGCGAATTCCAGGAATGAAACCGCCGTATTTCTTCATGTTGTCCGCTAAGTCAACCGGGTTGAAGATAATCGCGGTGTAAAAATATGTGAAGAAAATAATCGCAACGATGTACAGCACAAGGTATAAAATTGATCCGGGCTGCAAGTTATCGAACAACCACTGGACAAGAGGCCGATCGGGGTTCGCAGCGAATTTGAGAATGGTCACCGGGAACATGATGATGGAAGAAGCGAAGATTACGGGCATAACGCCTGCGGAATTGATTCGAATTGGAATATGGGTGCTGCTTCCGCCCATCATTCGGCGACCCACAACGCGCTTGGCGTATTGCACGGGAATTCGCCGTTGAGCCTGCTGCATCATGACCGTTCCAGCCGTAACCAGAACAATGATAACCAGGATGGCGAGGAGAGATGTTGGCCGCATCTCGTTTCTGATGACCTGCTGAGTCGTACGGACGAAACCGGAGGGCACACGGGCAACGATTCCAGCAAAAATGATCAATGAGATCCCATTACCGATAC
>JAFGMN010000327.1 GCA_016927515.1 candidate division CSSED10-310 bacterium
CGAATGCCTTGCGCAGGTTTCTGATGGTGATCGCAATGTCGGTATTCCGGTTCTTGTTCATTCTAAATACTAAAAAACAAAGCTCCCATTATGTAATCGATGATCAGGATAAGCATCATAGACAAAACAACCGCCGAAGTCGTTGCACGGCCCACTCCGACAGCTCCACCCTGGGTAAAGAAGCCCTTGTAACAACTAACAAGAGCAATTGCGATACCGAACACGGCGGATTTGATCAGTCCGGAATAAACATCTTCATAGGTAAGGAAATCGAAGGACGAACGAAGATAGGTAACAGGATTGAGATCATACACATGGGTCGCCACAAGATAACCTCCGGTGATTCCCATGGCATCACCGATGAGCGTCAACACAGGCATCATTAAGAAACAGGACACCATCCGGGGAACGATCAGGTAATGGATGGGGTTGACCGCGAGGGTATACAGCGCATCGATCTGCTCCGTTACCCGCATTGTTCCGAGTTCAGCGGCCATCGACGATCCGATACGTCCAGCCACAATCAGTCCTACGAGAATCGGCGCTAACTCCCGGCAAAGTGCGATGGAAACCATCGTACCAATCAAGCTTTCCGCATCGAACCGTTTGAACGACGAATAGGACTGAAGTGCGAGAATACCACCGGTAAAAATAGTCGTCACCACGGAGACCGGGACAGATTTGTATCCAATCGTTTCCATCTGTTGAAAGAGCAGCCGGAATCGATAGGGGGGTCGAATCAACCAGAACAGCGTCGAGAAGAGCATAAGGCTAATGCGTCCGCATTCGAGAACGAAATCCCGAACCCCACTCCCTACAAATTCCAACAGTTTTGTCATGAGCATATCCCTCTCATCCTGCCGGAATCAATCATCGGCCACATCGTACGGCACTTCGGCGAACGTATCGATATTGATAAACTGCATCAACGCATCCTGGAACCCCAGATAAAACGAACCGACCGGTCCGTTGCGTTGCTTGGAAATAATGATTTCAGCCAATCCTTCGGAACTCTGTTCGCGATTATTGATTTTAATAACTTTTTCCTCATAATACCATGGTCGATACAGCATCAGTACGACATCGGCATCCTGCTCTATCGCACCAGATTCCCGTAAATCCGCCAGTTGAGGTCGCTTAATGGCCCTATTTTCTACGGCGCGCGACAACTGGGACAATGCCAGGACGGGGCATTTCATTTCTTTCGCCAGGAATTTCAGGGATCTCGATATCTGAGAGATTTCCATCTGCCGGCTGTCAGACTGCCGATCCGCCCGGATTAACTGGATATAATCGACCAGGATTAATCCAATCGGTATCCGTGTTGCCAGGCGACGCGCCACAGATCGCATTTCCAACACCGATATGTCCGGAGTATCATCGATGTATAGCGGCCACTGGCTGATCGCTGCCGTCGAATCGATGATGCGATCCCAGTCATCCTGATTGAGTTCACCTTTTCGAAGTCGGTTTCCGGCAATACCCGATTCCGTCCCCAGCAGCCGAATGGCAAGTTGGGATTTGGCCATTTCGAGGCTGAAAACAAGCACCGCGGTATGGAACCGCTCATGATTTTTCGCGATGTAAGCCGCGATATTCATAGCGAACGTCGTTTTTCCCATGGACGGCCGTCCCGCTATAATAATCAATTCACCTTCATGAAATCCCGTGGTCTTGTTATCCAAAGCGGAAAAACCGGAACTCAAACCGGAAACTCCATGGGTATAAATGTCCTTCAGCTCTTCATACGCGCTGTTGACAGCGATTTCGACGTGGTCCAGACCGACTCCGGCAACATGCTCACTCAACCGGAACACCTGCTGCTCCACACGATCAATGATATCCGCGCTGTCAAGTTCCGTTTGATAGCAGCCGGCAATAATCTCGTGTCCGGCATTGATTAACGCCCGTAAACGGGACTTTTCTTTCACAATGTCCGCATAGAATTTGACATTGGTCACGCTGGATGTGGTATCAAGGAGTTCAATCAGTCGACCCGCATCGCTCCTTGCCAGACTACCGTCCTTTTCCAATTGGTTTTTTACGGTAATCAGGTCGAAGGGCCGATCATCTTCATATAACCGTAACACCGCCGAAAAGACGAGTTTATTGCTCTCTTTAAAGAAATCGTCAGGAGACACTTTCCCAATGACATCATGAATGGTGTCGTTGTTGCGGATCAATCCCCCCAGCACTGCGGTTTCAGCTTCGAAATCATGGGGTGGCAACCGCTCAAGATCACGGGAATTCGCATCGGGTGACATCATTAATCTGACTTCTTCTCAATCCAGACCTTCAGGACAGCTTCCACTCCCTGCCCCAAGTTGATTTGTACAGGATGTAAGCCCAGCGTCTTGATCGGTTTGTCCAGAAGAATCTGTTTTTTTTCGAGATCTATCCCCTCGTTTTTCAAGCACTTAATGATTTCGGCATGTGACACGGATCCGAAAATCCGGTTTTCCTCACTCACCTGCTTCTGTAACGTGCAGGAAATGCGTCCGATTTGCTCAGCAATTTCATGCCGCTGCCGAACCTGCCTTTCTCGTTTGACATCTTTCTGTTTCGCGAGACGCTCGATCGCGTTGAGGTTATCAGGAGTCGCTTCCACGGCGAGCTTTTTCGGTATCAGATAGTTTCTGGCATAGCCATCGGACACTTTCACCAAAGCGCCCGGTTTTCCCAAACCATGAACCTGCTTCTTCAAAATCACGTCCATAATAATTCCTCCATGAATCGAAAACCAGGAAATCCCGTCGGGAGTGGATCCACCGACAAGCTCCTGGTTTGAATGGGACCTTTTTCCGAAGCCAGAAGAAATGCAGCCTTACTCGTCGTCCTCGCCGAAGTCCTCGCCTCCGTTTCGCCTCCTGCCCGGATAGCCGTCCTCATCGTCAGAAGCGCTTGATCGCCGATGTCCTCCGTCCCGATCCCGCCGCCGAGGTCGATCGTCATCGCCTTCTCCGCTATCTTCCCGATCGCCGACAAATCGTTCGACATCTTCAGAAGACCGCGAGCCGTAATGATCGAGCAAATCGACAGAAACGCGGTACTCCTGGTCGCTCAGTTTCACCGTCTGGTAACGGATCACATCATCAGCGATGCGGAATCGCCGTTCAAGTTCAGCGATGACATCATGTTTACCATCCACATGAAACAGAAGGAAAAACCCCTGATTGAACTTTTTCACTTCATATGCAAGGTTTCGTTTTCCCCACCGGTCGATACGGGATAATTCCGCACCATACTCTTTTACAATACCCGTCCAGTCGGAAATCTTGGCTTCCACCGTTTCAGTCGTTACATTGGGATTGAGAATCGCGATTATTTCATACATTGCAGGACCTTCCTCCTTTGCAACCATCGGCACTTCACCGCTGATTGTCCTATCTAGTCTTGAACACCGTCATTCTTTTTTCGATTGAATCGGTCCATTGCCGATTTGATTTTTTCCAGCACCATGACTTCCACCGCTGCCACCGCTTGATCCACAGCAGTTGTGAATGCGATTTCTTCATCGTCATTCTGCGGAGAACTCAAAACGAAATCAACTGTATTTTTCGCCCGTTCCGGGCGACCGATCCCGATCCGGACCCGAGCGAACGCATTCGAATCAAGGGTATCGATAATGGATCGCAACCCGTTATGACCTCCATGACCACCGCCGGATTTGACGCGGACTGTGCCTGAATCGATGTCCAGATCATCGTGAACAACGATCAGATTCGATGCATCCAATCTGTAACGCTCGACAAAGCGGGAAACGGATTCACCCGATGCGTTCATGAATGTCATGGGTTTCAACAAGGTCACCTTTCTGCCGCCCATGCTGATCATCGCGGTCTTGCCTTTGACTTCATCCCGCCAGGGAGTCCCCCTGTGGCGGTCATGCAAGTGGTCCAAAACCCGGAAACCGGCGTTATGCCGGGATAAAAAGTACTGAATTCCGGGATTACCAAGTCCCACGACTGCTTCGAACCGGGCTGACTCGTCAGCCATTCATCACGCAATCAGGAAGCGGCGCCCGCTTCGGCTTCGCCGGCGTCTTCGCCTTCACCATGCTTGGTTCCGCTGGAGATCGAGATCACACTGGCTACGGTCTTCACTGGTTCATCGGCCAACACGACTCCTTTGGGTAATTGGAGATCACCCAGAGAAATGTTATCACCAATTCCCAGGTCCGAAATGTCGACGTTGATACAGTCAGGGAGATCCTTCGGGAGGCATTCGATCATCACTTCACGGGTCAGAAATTGCAGAGCACCATTATCATCAACGACTCCGCGCGCCTGTCCCCTGAGCACAATCGGCAAATGCATGGTTAACGCCTGCCCTTTCCGCACACAGTACAGGTCTAAATGAATCAATTCCCCTGTAATCGGATTGCGCTGAATATCCTTGAACATGACATGGGTTTCGGCATCGGAATCCCCGAGACCCTGTACCGTCATATCCTGGATCCGCCGACCGCCACCCGTACTTAACACACGCTCAACCTCCTGTTGGTTGAGAATTAGAGGAATAGCATCCTGAGACCGGCCATACATCACGGCAGGAACATTGCCGCTTCGGCGAACTTTCCGGTTCGTCGATTTCCCAACTGTTGGTTTGACTTGAGCATTCAACTTCATTTCTTTCTCCTTTTGTTTATCGATCGCGGTCGTTTATTCCCTGATGACGAAAAGTGAACTGACCGATGATTCCGTATGAATACACTGCATCGCATCCGCAAGCAAATGCGCGATGGATAAAACCCTTATTTTGCCGTTATTCTTAATTCTTTCCTGATGAGAAATCGTATTTGTAACGATGACTTCATCCAGATTCATATTCCTTTCGATTCTCTCGAGTGCAGGAGAAGAAAATACGCCATGGGTTGCACAGCACATGATTCTCGTGGCTCCTGCGTCTTTCAAAGCATCCACTGCTTTCATCAAGGTGCCGGCTGTGTCAATGATGTCATCCAAAATAAGGACGCTCTTGCCACTGACATTTCCAATGATCTGGATCGATTCCGCTTCGTTGTGGCTGATGCGCCGCTTGTCTGCGACCGCCAAGCGCACCCCAAGGCACCGAGCCAGAAAATTCGCACGTTCCACGCCTCCTGCATCCGGAGATACCACCATTAACTCATCCTTCAACGGCAGATTCTGGATGTATTCAAGGAAAACCGGTGTTGCATACAGGTGATCGAATGGAATGTTAAAAAAGCCCTGGATCTGGCCGGCGTGCAGATCGATTGCCATCACGCGGTCAGCCCCAGCCGTCGTCAACAAATCGGCTACCAGCCGAGCAGTAATCGGGACCCGTGGCCGATCTTTCCGGTCCTGCCGGGCATATCCATAATACGGCAACACGGCTGTGATGCGCTTGGCAGATGCCCGCTTCGCGGCATCCAACATAATTAACAGCTCCATGAGATTTTCATTCGCCGGCGAACATGTCGGTTGAACGAGGAAGACATCCCGTCCCCGAATGTTCTCCTGGATTTGCACGAAAACCTCTCCGTCTTTGAATCGCCTTATTTCTACATCAACCGGGTTCACTCCAAGATGCGCGCAAATCTCCCGTCCCAACTCAGTGTGAGCCGTTCCAAACAAGACCTTCATCTCATAATGCAAATTCAAATTGCGCCTCCCTGTCCCTTTCGTAAGCTCTTCAGGAGAAAAAACGCTGGGGCGGTAGGATTCGAACCTACGAATGCTGGTGCCAAAAACCAGTGGCTTACCGCTTGCCGACGCCCCAGTTCACTCAAAACCCATAATCAGCAACAGTTTCAGTCAAAACACACCACGGAAACATTCGCTGTGCATCGTCTGCGGCACGGATGGCACGATCCCGATCGTGAAAAATACCGAAAACCGTCCCACCGCTTCCTGAAACCGCCGCACAGACAGCATCGTGTTCCCTAAACCAGTCGAGAATCCCCGCGATCTGCGGGTACAATCTTACCACAGTGGCCTGCAAATCATTCTGAACCGCTGCTTTGACATCCACCAGAGGCACATTCCCTCTGGAGAAAACGGGCAGTATATTATGGACCCGCTCGGGGGTTGTCAAGTCCAAGTTCAAGGAAGAATAGACCATGGCCGTGGATACGGAAAACCCGGGATTGATCAGCAAAATAAACATGTTTCCAACAAATGGAAGCGGAGTTATCCGTTCCCCTCTGCCCGTGACCAAGGCCGTCCCCCCTCCAATGAAAAATGGTACATCCGAACCCAATTCCGCCGCCATCACCCTTAAAACCTCGACCGGCAACTCCGTTTTAAAAATCCGGTTCAATCCAAGCAGTACAGCCGCTGCATCTGAAGAACCGCCACCCAGCCCCCCACCAATCGGTATGCTCTTTTTCAGCTCGATATCAACGCCTCGCGCAATGCCCTGATGCGATAAAAACAGGCGAGCCGCTCGAAACGCCAGATTGTCCTTCACCAATCCCGTATCTGTTGTACTGCATTCGAGTCGGATGGTTCCTCGCGAATTCGGAGTAAGCTCAATTGCGTCAGCCAGTCCAACCGTCTGCATGATGCTTTCAACCTCATGATACCCATCCGACCGGCGATAAAGGACACGCAATACGATGTTAATCTTCGCTCGTGCGAGTATTTTCAACCTCGGCTACTCCTGTTTCTACTCCAGCTGATCAAAGAGACCCGCGCAATTCTTCCATTCCGGATCCACACGAGGACGCATAGGTTCCACTTGAATGGACACCGGTGTCGACGCCCAGGTCAATCGGATCCGCACCGAGGGATCCCTGCAGGATATAATGCACTCATCCCGAAAATCGGCTCGACGCGGATTCAGCCGGATCTCCAACGGTAAATCGCCTTCTGTTCCATACCGGTAGGTCACGGAATGATCCGGCCACACAGACGGATTCAGCCAAGCCAGCACATCGCCAATCGTCAGTCGATCCTCGAGAACCATCGCCACCTTGCCGGGCCAGTTTTTTACTTCGCTCAGACATCGGCGGTTCATCAGCGCAACTTGAAAATCGGATGAAGTAATCGATACCCAACCGGTGTTTCGACCGATCGGATCGATCAATACCACCAGGGCTTCCCGATTTTCGATGACATACAACACCCCTGAAGAAGCCATGGTTCGTCCATCCATATGCACATGAACCGATACCCGTCCGGATGTGACAGATGGTTTAACGGCGTGGTGAATCATGCAACCGCTGCACAGAAGGAAGCTACAGGAAAGACCCAGGAGACAAAGCATGGAGAGGTTCCGGATAATCATTTCTCCATCATCTTCCGGGTGTCTTGAAGATCCTCATTATTGGGGAATGATTCCAACGCTTTCCTCAGCATTTCCCGCGCAGCATCCGTCCGATCCAGGGCGATGAGGATGCGGATCATGTGATTGATTACAACCGGATCCTCCGTATACTGCCGGAGTGCCCGATCCAGGTAATCAAAGGCTTCCTCATATCGGCCCAGACGGAACAACACCCAACCCATACTGTCAAGGTATGCAGCGTTTTCCGGGTCCGCATCAACAGCAACTCGAATAAGATGAAGCGCGCGATCCAGTTCGACATTTCGATCCGCCAGTGTATACCCAATGTAATTGGCAATTTCCGGGTCGTCAGGCCGGTCCTCATATAAAGCCTGCAAAACATCAACCGCCTCCTGCCATTGGCCCCGGCGGTCCAGACGGTATGCCAGTGCGAGATGCAGCTGTGGATGTTCCGGGAACACATCACATCCCGATCGCAAAACATCGATCGTCTCTTCACTTCGACCGGCCCGTTCCAGGACATCCGCGCGGATGATGTACGCCCTGGCATCTTTGGGCCGCTCATTCATTAGTTGTCCGCTCAGTTTCAACGCGGATTCGATGTTACCTATCTGCATCAGAATATCTGATGTCAAATCGACTGTCGCGACAGACAGCGGTCGATCCTCCAGATTGTTCTCCAGCATGCGCAATGCATCGTCAAACCGGCCCAATTCACTCAACGCGAGAGCAGTATAAAACGTGGCCCGTCGATTGTTTGGCTCGATGGAGACTGCCCGCAACAACGTGTCATATGCCGGTTCGAATTTCTGCAAACTCATGTAAATTTGCCCGATGGTAATGATCGCAGAGACTCTATAGCGTTGATTCTCGGTTAGCGAAGATAAAAACGCTATGGCGTCATCAAAACGACCCTGCGCCTTCAGGACATCGGTCAGCAGATCCACAACTTCCTGCGTCAGCATGTTTTCAGCCACCAACAACCTCAATATGCCCTCCGCACGATCATTCCGCCCGGCTCGAAAACAGCACAACGCCAAATTGTATGACGCCTCGAAATCCATCGGAACCTTATCGATGTATCGCGAATATGCATCGATAGCCTCATCGAGATGATTTAATTCAGCGCAGGCCAGAGCATACACCTTTAAAAACTCATAGTTCGTCATCGGATCCTGGCGGATATACGATTCGAGAATCGCAATGGCTTCCGAAGGATTCCGCACATGCACAAGCAATCGAGCCAAAGCCAGGACCGCTTCATCATCTTCCGGGTTCTCCTTAACCATGATTCCCAGCTGACCGAGCGCGGCATCAAAATCACCCTGTTCGATACATACATCCGCCAACGTGCGCCGGCTTTCGTTGTTTCCAGGATCCAAGTCGACCGATTTCTCTAGATGCATTCGAGCCGTGTCCAAGAGCCGTGCAACCGCCTGCCTGTCCCTGACTCGATACGCAAGGTCGATGTTGAACTTAGCAAATTGATAGTGCAAATCCGCTCGATCCGGAAACCGCATCAGCAGGTCATTAAAAAGACTCAAACCACGTTCAACATCACCGGTAAAGCTGAGGTAATGGGCCTGCAAAACCGTTGAATATATCTCATCATCCGTTTGCTCCTGCAGCTCCATGCCTCGCCCGGACATGTTTGGAACCACTGGAACGGCAGCACAACCCGCCATTCCCAAAAAAACGCCGAAAAGTGTCCACCATGTCGTAAATCTGTTTAACCCATGCATATACTTTATTCCTGGTTACGTATTACCACTGATTCATTATACACTGTTTGACTCGTTCCAGTTCCTCTCTTCTTGCTTGCTCCCGCGGCATTCCGGCGATTTCACCGGACAACACCGACATCGCCTCCATTATCGCCTCCTCCATCGCTCCTTCCCGAACCGCCTGGATGAATCTTCGGGAATCCACGATCAAACGTTCTCCGACTACTGCCCGAGGCTCCACCAGCGCATAGAGAAAATCATCTTCTGGCCGCTCGTGCATGACCAGAGGATAATCCAATTCCGATACATCTGGAATGTGAAGCCAGTGTCTCAAAATTATCTGCGATTGATGACCGTCAGCTAACCGACGCGCATACACCGGCGTCGATGGATAGGGCACAAGCGTCCCCGCATTAGGCAACAACCGGAATGTCCCGGGAAATGAACGGACCATGACTCTCAATGTTTCCAGTTCCTCGAAAAATTCGGCCCAGTCACTGGCAGCATCGGTCACGATCCAGTAATGATATCCCCGGCACCCCGATGTATTGACATCTGCTGCGATCGCACGGATATCCTCGACTGTTCCCCCTTTTCCGAGCCGTTTCAGACGAGCCGGATGAAAGGCGTCGGTGCCAAACCAGATCACGGGCTGCTCGACAAAATACTCACGGGAAACAATCCTGTTGAGTATCATCGTCCGTATTTTTTTCGACTTCATCGCAGCGATACTCGTCTGGATTCCCCAGATCCGGATACCTTCGTCTCGACATGCATCAAGAATTCGTAAACCGCGATCCGGATCGAGAAACAAGTCATCATCATTTATGTTGAACACGGGACAAAAGCGTTTTGCCGCTTCATCCAGATTTCGGAGCCGTTCAACAGCGGTGCGCACATCTTTTTGGACTTGAGCGACATGGGAACGACGCAGCGCTTTCCCATGGACATGCGAGCAAAACACACACGTCCTTGGACAACCACGCGATGTCGAAAACTCGACCCCATTTTTCTGGTCCGCCGGTTCCAACCACGCCATCCCAGGATTGTCGACCGCTCCATCACGAACCACCGGCACCTGATCGAAATGACTCCAGATGCCTCCCCAGCTGTTCCTGAAAAGTAAACCAGGAACCCCCGCAAACCGAAACATTTGTCCAGGATCTTCCGGATCTGCATCAAGACCGACCAGACAGGAGATGAGGTTTTCCTCCGCTTCTCCCCGCAATATGATATCCGCGCCGGGACAATGCGCCGCGCTATGCTCAGGAACGAGATTGATCATCACCCCACCCAAAATCGTCCACACGCCGCCGTTGAACTTCACACGATGAACCAGCCGGACAACATCCTCGAACTGGTCCTCAAATACACTGAACGCAGTAACATCAGCAGGGTCACGCCAACCCTCGGCAGCATCTCCGGCTTCAACCCGGCGAATTCGCACCCGATATCCCGCGGCAGCCAGAATTCCTTTCAATGTCAGCTGTGTCAACGGTGTACCCATGGATCTCCACCGAACATCCCGATGATCTTGAAGCACAATCAAATCAACAGTTTTCAGCCGTCTGATCGTATCCCCCGGTTTCGGCTTCCCGGTAACACCCGTGCCGCACCCGCAGTACAACGGCAGTCTCCATCCGGGAACACGGATTTCCCTCCATGACTCCGGCGAGTCATACCCCTGTTGCACAATGACTTCATCCATTTGATCGGGTTGATCAGTGACCCAGATCAGGCTGTTCGCATCTCCTGACGTCCAGGCAGTTGAATTCATCTGTCGGAACAACAGAATATCCCGGCCCGGAGCCCGCCAGATTTCTTGATTTACGGCGTGAAACAGCCGCACGATGCAGATACCGTCGAGCAGACTGGCGTGCAGCACCGGTTGGGTATCCGGGTGAATCATCATGTCCGGTACCAGATCCGCTTAAACTACCTGCGCTGATGCAGATCGGTGGCGGCGTGAAGTTTCAGGATGGATCGATCGGGATAATATCCTGATCGAACGAACAAACAGGGGTAGATCCAGCTATCCTTTCCGACGAGCGTTCCAGGGGCCAGGGTGGAGTTGCATCCGATTTCCACACCATCGCCAAGAATGGCACCCAACTTGGATTTTCCTGTGGGTACCACCTGATTCGCCAGCCTGACACTGAATTCTGGAAACGCCATCAACCTTTTTTGCTCCTGCGTACGAAATGGCAGATTGGCCAGCTTCGAGCCAGCGCCCAGATTGACATAACTGCCCAAAATACTGTCACCCACGTATGCGAAATGACCGGCTTCGGTATGGTTCATAAATACCGCAGTTTTAACCTCCGTTGCATGACCGACCGTACAATGATCCCCAATCCACACACCCCCTCTGATGTATGCGCCTTGCCGGATTTCAGTGTTTCGGCCCACCACAAGCGGGGGCTTGATAACAACTCCAGGTTCTATCACTGTTCCCTTGCCGATAACCAGGTTGAATTCCGGGCACGTGATATCATCAGTGACAAACAATCCGGCAACCGTGGAGAGAACCGTTTCGTCATATCCTTCTCGGTTTCTCCATCGATCCACGTGGAAGGATGCCGGGAGCGGCCAGGAATCCCGGCATACTTGAATCCGTTGATCCAAACCACGGGCCAGACGGTCCAGCGCAAGCCAGACCGGCCCATTTCCCGGATGAAGGTCATGAAACGGCGATTCGGGCGGCACAGCAAAAAAACACTCGAAACAGATCGAATCACTCGGTTCCATTGGTGTATTCACGAATCATACATCTCCTTTCCCCTGGCGGATTATGGCATATTCCGGTCCCGTTAGATCAACGATCGTGGTAAGTCCCGGAATCAGCGGCCCACCGTCTACGATCACATCGAGATGATCACCGTATATTTCACGGATATCCCAGGGATCTGCCAGATATTCCCCGGAAAGATCCTTTGCTGTTGTGGAGATTACGGGATTACTGACGTCGCGAATAATCGCATTGCAAATCGTGTGGTCAGGCACCCGGATACCGACAGTATAACGCTTTGTTCGCATAATTTTCGGTACCAAACGGGTCGCTTCGAGAATGAAGGTGAATGGTCCGGGGGTCAATCGGCGCATCATTTTATAAGCCTGGTTGCCGACTTTGGCATACTGGGCAAGATCGGACAGATCGGCACACAGAAACGAAAATGGGCTACGTACATCTCGGTTTTTAATCTGGTAAAGCAGATCGATGGCGGGTTTGTTGTACAAGTCACATCCAATTCCATACGTCGAATCCGTCGGGAATGCGACCATTCCACCGTTTTTAATAATGTCCGCAACATGTTGTATCCGTCGCGGCTGCGGATAAACCGGATTTATTTCGATAATTTCACATGCCACCGTCGACTCCATACTCCGTTAAAAGAAATATCGCAAACCCAGTCGGACAATCACTCCTCCCACATCGTCCTCTCCATAATATGCGCTGAGGTCTCCTTCACCGATCACATCGGGATAGGACGAATATTCGCCTTCAACCAGCCCATGGATGTGCTGGGTTATCGACCAGTCAAGACCCGCTTGAATCAGAAATCCGATGCCGCTTTCCGCATCGTCTTCAGTTTCCTCGAACTGCGCATACCCGACACCCAGACCGAAATACGGCGTCAAAACCCGCTCCGACATCATCATCCATCGTCCAACCAGTGAAATCACGTTCAGGTCAAAGGAGACCGATTCACCGGATGGCTCGAACCCGCCGGACTCATTCGGCCACACTCGGTCACCATCCCCAGATATCTGATCATACGCAACAGCAATTTCAAGGTTGCGCGTCACACGATACGCCAACTCCAGCCCAAGCACCAGCTCTCCACTGTTATCATAAATCGTCTCGTACGTATCGCTCCAGTTCGGAACCAAGTATAACCCCCCTCGGATGCCGATACCGAAGCGGCCTTCCGCGGAAGCAGAACCACAGATCAAACCCATCGCAAGAAACATGCATGCATATCGGTTCATCAGTTTGCCCCCCATCCCTGTCCCCGACGGACACTAGCGCTTATATCAATCAAACCGAATCCATAATGCGGGTCGAACCCGGTTGGTCCCAGATCTTCTGATGTTTCTTTTATCGCTTCGAGGAAATCTGCAGGAGAGCCTCCTTTTCGGGAAGCAAACAGTGCTGCTGCAGCGGCTACGTGAGGCGAAGCACACGACGTGCCCTCGTAGAAAACATAGCGAAACCGGGTCGGATCCCGATCAATGAACGTCTGTTGCAAAATTCCATCGCTTTGACCATCACCGTTCTGATCGAAATAGACTTTCCCGCCAGGGGCAACACATGTCAGCCGATCTCCATAGTTGGAGTAGTTTGTTGTGTGTTTGTCGTATTGAATTGCGCCGACGGCGATGCATTCGTCATATGCGGCCGGGTATTCGACACCGCCCGTGTAACCTTTGTCATTGCCTTCATTTCCCGCAGCAGCCACCAGGATCACATTTTTGGCGTACGCGTACCGGATCGCTTCTTGCACGGCGGGGCCGCCGTCAGTCCCGGTGGGAAATCCGAGACTCATATTGATCACCGATGCTCCATGATCCGCAGCCCATCGAATCCCTTCCGCCAGCGATCCGGATGAGCCGAAACCGTCAGCACCCAGAACCTTCACGGGCATCAGCGTGCAGCGCCAAGCCAGACCCGCAGCACCGATGGCATTGTTGGTTGTTTCCGCCACAGTACCGGCAACATGGGTTCCATGGCCTTCATCATCATTGGCATGGTTGTCATTGTTCACAAAATCATATCCAGCAGCGAATGCCGTTCCGGCAAAGTCGGGAGCAATTTTGTAGGTACCGTAGTTTTCATATGCAATACCTGTATCGATGATCGCCACGATCACATCTGGATGTCCGCCCTGGGTCAAATCCCATGCTTTGGGAGCCCGGACATGATTAAAATTCCATTGAATACCGAAATACGGGTCGTTGGGGAATCCTGATGCTCTGCACACATAATCGAACTGGGCATCCGCCACATCCCGGTCACCGCGGATCCTCTCGAGAAACTGTTCAACCGTTACACCGTCCGGGACGGGAACAACCAGGAATCCGTCACTATACAGCCGGCGGATCCCGGCCTCGTCCGCTCCCGCTCGAATCAGGCGGTCGCGGATTGTGTCCTCCAAAAGGTTGGGTATGTACCGAACCAGAATCCGGTCCGCCCGATATGCCGGACCGGCCGTTTGTATTAACTGCTGCGGATAATCCCGTGTGCGTATCGCGAGGTCATAACCATCAATAACACCATCTCCATTGGTGTCCGATGACATAAACCAGCCGCTATCCCCGGCCCTGTTGCCGAATCCGGGCAATACGGTGGAATCGGCCAGACAAACGCATCCCATAGCGACAATACAGATGATCTCCAGTACTTTTGATTTCATACGAAACCTCCTGTTTGAATCTAGACTCGGGTATTATATTCTCAGACTGATTGATTTTCCATGGAAGACAGCATTTTGAAACCCGGCATCAAGCGTGCTATAGGGGAGCATTGAGGAGAATCCCTGTATGAACGATCAGTCAGCCTCCGTTTTGTTTTCCGAATTACTCGACATCATCAAAGCACTCCGATCCCCCAGCGGCTGTCCTTGGGATCGAAAACAAACTCACCAGTCACTGATATCGTATATGCTCGAAGAGGCGCATGAGGCCGTTGCAGCAATTGAATCAGATGATTTGACTGCTCTTGCAGGAGAACTTGGCGACGTCTTACTGCAAGTCGTGCTGCATGCCGAAATTGCATCGGAAGCTCGTCAACGCGGGGAGCCGCATGGGTTTACGATTTCGGATGTTTTGACCGCTATCAATGGAAAACTCCGGCATCGCCATCCTCATGTATTTGGTGACGTCACCGTTCGCTGTGCCGATGAAGTGGCTGATAACTGGCAATCCATCAAGTCGCGCGAGAAACGGTCACCAGGAGCGGCTTCGATTCTTGACGATGTCCCTCTGGCACTGCCTCAGCTATTGGCTGCACAGAAATACCAAGAACGAGCGGCTCAAGTTGGATTCGATTGGGATGATATCGCGGATGTTCAGGCCAAGATTACCGAGGAATGGAATGAGTTGCTGGAGGTTCTGAACGAGGATAATGCGTCGCGTATAGAAGAAGAATACGGCGATCTCCTTTTCGCTTTGGTCAATCTGGCCCGGTGGTTGCGAATCAATTCCGAGGAGGCTTTGCGAAAAGCCAATCGGAAATTTCGGATCCGGTTTTCACAGGTGGAAACCGAAGTCGGGGGAGCGGAAGCGATGCGTGAAAAAAGCCTTGAAGAATTGGATCTTGTTTGGGATCAGGTGAAGAAAAACGAGAAAAGAGAAGCGACCTGATCACTGACGACCTGAGTCAGGTGCATATTCAACCCGGTTGCGTCCGTTCTTCTTTGCGGAATACAGCGCTGCGTCCGCCACAGCGATGAGTTCCGCCGGCGACTGCGCATGCACGGGGTATGATGCGACACCCAGACTGATCGTGATGCTCAGCAGATTGTCATTCACTTTCAATTGGGTTTTCTCGCACGTCTTCCGGATCCGTTCAGCCGATTTTACTGCCGCTTTCAAATCGCACTGCCGCATAATGATGACGAACTCTTCACCACCGTATCGGGCGACAATATCCATTTCCCGGGCGAGCTCCCTGAGCATCCGGGCCAGATGCTTGAGCACCTCATCGCCAACCGGGTGTCCCCATGTATCATTGAACTTTTTGAAATGATCGATATCCATAATGACCAGGCTAAAAACCTGCGGTTCCCGAGCTGCCAGTTTGAAATCCTTCAGTAGAAAATCCTGGAAGCAGCGGTGATTGTACAGTCCGGTCAATCCATCGGTGATCGCTAACTCCCGGATTTTGGTCAAATAAATAGCATTCTCAATGGCAACACCGAACTGGGCGGCCAGCGTACTGAACGAGTACCGGTCAGCGTGAGTAAAGTAATCGCGCCGCCGCGAGCCAATAATCAATACTCCACGGATATTGTTTTGCATTGGGAGCATTACGAGCATTACGCTGTTGACTTTTAACTTCGTTTCACCGGGAGATACAAGGCATTTTGAATCCCCGGCCAGTTCCTCCGGAGACAAACAGGCAATCTCTGAGCCGGAAGCAGCCAATTGACCACACACTGATTCAGGATGAACGACGGCACCCATTAACCGCGGAGAGTAATCGCCCCATGTCTTCCGAATTACGAGGGATCCATCCTCTTTGGGGACAGCAATCGCGATTTCGTCGCTTTTTTTAAGCATGTTGCTGATTTTTATCAGCAGATCCAGGCGAGCATTTAAGTCAAGCCGTGTCTGGATAATTTCCCTCACAGCTTGGTAGAATGCATTCTTGTAATCCGCTTCCGTCATCATCTGCTGATAATTGCGAAACGCCTCTACTAACTCAGCCGTCAATCGCGCAAACAACTCGATCAACTGCTCCTCATCGACTCCAAACGAATAACTGCGACGGGCATCCATTCCAAGCAGACCTTCAACACGCTTGTGGATGATGACAGGATACACAATGCAGGACAGAATCTTTTCTCGGTAATTATAATACTCCGGTTTCTGCTGCTCCTTCGGCATCCGTTCATAGACCATTTTCTGCTTGTGCTGGACAACCCATGATAAAATCCCGTCTCCGTTCACCTCAACAACCGTATCGGGATCAAAGAAACGCGATTTACTTTTGTAAGCAATTGCCCGCATGTTTCCTTCCTGCTGATCCATGAAAAAGAAAAAGCAACTGAATGGATGCATGATTTCCTGGATGATATCAATCACCCAATTCATGACGTTTTCCATCCTGAACGCACTGGCTGCGGCTTTGGCCTGCTGCGTTTCCAAATCGAGATCCGGCAGTTCCCGCTCCATCGGACGATGCCCGCTGTGATGCAAGAAACCGCGAGCCCGACGCTCCATCGTCTCGGCCCGGAGCCGGATGGATTCGCGTTCGTGGGACTGTAGCCAGAAAAAGAGTGCCCACACCGCGCCGGAGACAACCAGCCAGAAAACATCCATCCACCGGGATTGACCTTTAACCACCAGAATGGACGTTACACCAAGAATCATCGACGACATCCAGATGGCATCGATAAACCGGAATGCGAAAAATGCGAAAGCCATCGTTACAATGAGCAGCGGGAGCGCAGACACACACTGAAGCGCGAAAAAATGATAAAGGGTCAATGCGGCGAGGGGAAAGAGAACCATGAACATTGGAATCGCGAGGTTTCCGCGAACAATAAGACGAACCGCAGCATAAAAAAAGGCTACTATGAGAAACAAAAGCCACAGCGCGTGCTGCGTGATCGGATAGCCGATGACCAGTGCACCGCACAATCCCGCAGCGGCGAGAATCGAAATCGCCAGTTCAGCGGTTGACAGTGCTGCGGGTTTCAATGGCGCTAATCACCAGGCTATCTTTCGTGTTTTTCCTGTTCGGTTTTACACGCAATGCATAAACTTGCAACAGGCCGGACATCAAGTCGCTTCAGGCTGATTTCTTCACCGCACTCCTCGCAAAGACCGTACGTTCCGTCTTTCACTTTTTGAAGACATGCATCGATTTTCTGAATCAGTTTCCGTTCCCGATCCCTGATTCTCAACTCGAAATTCTGATCCGTTTCATTATTGGCCAGATCACCGAAATCACCCTGCCGTGAATTTTCCTGACTCAGATTGATGTTCAGGGAATCTCCGGCTTCTTTGAGGAGTGTTTTCTTCCATTCCATCAGCTTATTTTCAAAGTACTCGAGTTGTTTCTTTTTCATTTCATTTGCCTCCGTACTCAACCGGGCTTGCTCCGAGTCGTCCGATTTTAAAGATGCGACGCGAAAGAGTCAAGCGGATGCGCTTTTTCCCGGTTCAATAATCGTCCACTTCATGTTAAATTTCCCGATATGAACTGTCAAATACAGAACCACCGCTACTCAGCACGTTCAATCGCCCTATTCATCCTTCTTCTTGGCGTTTATATCCTATCTACGCCTCCTGATTGCGTTCCCGGTGCAAACGGGGGTGAACTGACAGCCGCCGGAGCGGTGCTGGGAATCGCCCATCCGTCGGGATATCCCGTATGGACAGTCATCGCCCACGGCTGGAGCCGGAGCATCCCTTTCGGCGATATCCCCTTTCGGATCAATTTCCTGTCTGCCGTGTGCATGGCGTTTGCCATCGTAATTACGCACCGCAATATGTTACGCATCGGTGCCGCACCGGGCACTGCCCTGGTCATCTGCTTCTGCCTGGCCTGTCATCCGGTATTTTTCGCAGAGATTCTGGGTGCGGAGGTATATGGATTTCATCTGCTTCTTACGTTGCTAGTCCTGGATGCATGCCTGCTGGCCCGTATCCGAAACGATCACCGGTACAGCCTGCTGGCCGTTTTATTCTGGTCACTTTCCCTCGGCAATCATCTGCTCAGTGTTTTCACACTCCCGATCTTCCTCACACAAGTACCGGTTATGTCTCAAAGGAAACGTACCCACAGCATGGTCATCGCGTTGACACTCCTGTTCCTGGGCCTGAGCGTGTATCTGTATCTTCCGGTTCGACTGACAGAAAATCCCGGAACCGTCTGGCGTCACCCCGACCATCTTTCCGGTTTTATCCGGCATGTCACCGGCCGGGATTTTCATCATGCCATGGGACAGGCCGTGCGGGTCACCGTTTCTTCCAATCTTTCCACGCTCGCGATGGCGGTCACCCCTTTTCCAGGCTGCCTTCTCGTCGCTCTCGGCATCGTGGCCATTCCAGGCTGTTTGAGACGTGCGGCATCGCTGGACCGCATCGCCTGGCTACTGTTTGCAAGCGGCATTCTACTTTTTCCACTGATGTATGCCATTCACGATATCCGATCCTACTTTATCGTTCCAATCTGGCTGATCCTCGGACTGGCGTCCCGCCACCACTATCCCATTATGAAACGTCGATCCATTCGGATTCCGGCGGTGATCCTGCTGGGAAGCACCCTCCTGTTCACAGGAATCCATTCCACTACCGGGGAAGTCAATCTCCATCGGTGGCGCGGCCTTCGCCGGTATGGACACGCCCTGCTATCAGCGGTTCCTCCGGGACAACACCTGGTTTTCCAGGGCGACAACGCCATGAACAGCATCGCCTGGCTCCTGGCCATCGAACGATACCGGGATGATATTCTGACCATCGATGCCAACGCCAATCTGTCTGTTTTCCCATCCATCCGACGGAACCGACCCGGATCCGATGTGCCGACATCATCTTTTCGGCTTCCCCGTGATTACCCCCTTCTAAAACCACACGGAATGGGATACATCGACCGGAACATGCCACTCTGTTTTCCGGTAACCTCCCTCCAAGCGACTCCCGATCCACCGGGTTCCCTCCAATCAGTTTTCGATCGATCCTGGTACGCTCTTCCCTCTCTCGACGCCGCCGGTTCACGCTGGAATTCCAGCATCGGCGAATTGGCCGCGCAGATCCTGATCAATCTCGCTGAAAATGAATTCGAATACGGCCCATGGACGGCGGGTATTCCATCGATTCGTGAAGCCACGCAGTTCGCTCCGACACCGGAAATCGTCCGATTCGCCGCCTCAATCCTGGCCGCCCGAGGCTTGCTTGAATCCGCCGGAATCCTTCTGGAGGAGTTGACCAGCCGGTATCCACCCGATTCGATGACCCTGAATAATCAAGCGTATTACCTGTTCCTGCAGGGTACGCGGATCGACGATGCCGTGAACCTCGCACGAACAGCAAATCAGATGGAACCCACCAATCCGGATATCACCGCTACCTTCTGCCGCCTTCTCCTGGCATCCGGTCGACTCGGTGAAATGGACGCATTGCAGCATCAACCGGAAACTCCTGTCTTGCCTGAATTGAAAACCCAGCTTCACTTGTTACGTCGCTTTCAGACTGCACATCCTGTTCATCCTGGCGTCTATTCGCATCCGGAAACCATCGATACCGCGATCCGCGACCTCCCATTACCGGCCTTAAACCACCATTACCGGCTATTTTTGAGTCATAAAATACGCACAATGCGCCATACTGCATCCGATCTAATCGGCCTGGCCGATGTATGCACGAAACTGAAAGTTCCTCAGGCCGCGTTGGCTGTGCTGGCCGAATCCACTCATCAGACCGACCCGGAAATGGCCCCTGTGATGCAAGCACTCAATGACGCTTGCTTTAATACAGGCATTTAGCACAGGCCAGTGATCCTCTGCTTTACAATGATCAATACCGGACGGCATCGTCCGGTTTTCGGACGGGAACCGTTCATCATCCTTTTATAATCTTTCATTTTCAGTTGTTTATAAGCGCTCATCCGGCGGCACAGCCCTTGCTTTTTTCCTCATCGACACACGGAATGAGGAGGATGCATGATGTTATCGAAAGTGAACACGAGTTCAATTGTAGGATTGCAGGCACAGAGAGTTTCGGTTGAAATTTACGTACGGGGAGGGCAACTCCCGGGATTCATGGTAGTCGGGTTGCCCGATGCCGTCGTAAAGGAAAGCAAGGAGCGTATCTTTGCCGCCTTGAGTCATTGCGGCATTCAGTTACCCCCGGTGAAAATCACCATCAATCTTGCGCCGGCCAATGTGCGAAAGGACGGTTCCGCATTCGATTTACCTGTTGCCGTCGGCCTGCTTTCAGCCCTGGGCATCATCCAGGAAACAGAATTTCCCGACACGATGCTTCTCGGAGAGTTATCGTTGGATGGCCACGTTCAACCGGTTCGGGGTGTACTTCCCATGGCTGCCGAAGCGAAGAATGATGGAATCCATCGCATGATCGTTTCAGCAGCAAATGCCGCAGAAGCGGCCACGGTCAGCGGTTTAACCGTCTATGGTGTGAATACGCTGGCGGATGTCATCAGCCTGCTGAACGGCTCCCTGGATCTCAAGCCGGTAGAGCCCGTTCCTTTCTCGGCAGACTTCGTCTGTGACCGGGATTTCGATTTCTCCGATGTGAAGGGCCAGGAGCACGCCAAGCGAGCCCTGGAAGTAGCTGCCGCAGGCGGCCATAACATCCTGATGATCGGTCCGCCGGGATCTGGGAAAACGATGTTGGCCCGACGGCTTCCATCGATTCTTCCCAAACTAAGTTTCGAGGAAAGCCTGGAGATATCGAAACTTCATTCGATTTCGGGATTGATCGATCCCCGAAAAGGACTCGTCACCCGCCGTCCGTTCCGGGCTCCTCACCATTCAATCACCAACGCCGGTCTCGTGGGTGGCGGTGTTCATCCGCAGCCAGGTGAAGTCAGCCTTGCCCATCATGGAGTGCTGTTTCTCGATGAAATGCCGGAATTCCGACGGTCAGCCCTCGATGTCATGCGGCAACCGCTCGAGGACGGCGTGTTAACACTGACCCGGGTGCAGGCATCGCTGACGTTTCCTTCCCGGTTCATGCTTGTTGGAGCCATGAATCCCTGAGGGTTTATGGAGAACTTGCCATCATTTCCCAAAAAGGGGGGGAGGTATTTCAGGTTTATCAGGACTTCGTCCTTGCCAATCATTATGTTTTCAGTGATTGCTTGAACGATAGTGAGTTTTTCTTGTTCGTTGAGTTTATTC
>JAFGMN010000328.1 GCA_016927515.1 candidate division CSSED10-310 bacterium
CGTGTTCCAGACGTTTCTGGCGGATACCGATCCGGTTGTTCGGGGTCTCGCGACGCGTGCACTGGGCCGGATGGGAATAACGGATGCTGAAACAGAACGACGGCTGGTGGAATTAGCGCAGTCGGATAGCGACCCCGCCAACCGGCAGGCGGCACTTCGCGCTCTGGGTACAATTCAACCGGAGGCATATCGGGAGCTGTTCCGGCAAGCGCTGAATGATCCCGCGCTGCCTGTTCATCTCGAAGGCAAACGATGGATTGAACGCATGCAGGATCATCAGGCTGTCGGTCTGCTCCAGAATCTCACGACCAGTCCCACCCATCTGATCCGTCTGTCTGCGGCGGAAACGCTGATCAAATTGGGTGATAAAAGCGGGTTTCCAGTGATGATCGACACATTGGAGACGTTTCCCAGACGGCGGTCGCCGTACGATACATCGATGGATGTGGCCGCGTTCCTGGCGGAATACAGTGGTCAGCAACTCGGCTGGGATGCCGATGCCTGGCGATCCTGGTGGATCACGGCAGAATCCGGTTTCGATCTCCGGACCACCATCGATGCCCGGATCGATTATCTCCATCTGATCGCGGATACCCCGGCTGCCACCCCCGGTCAGCTTCTCCATGCCATTGACCGGCTCCGTAAAAAACATGCAGAATACCGGGGACTGGATCGCCAGCTGGCTCCCTGGGTCCGGGTCAAAGCAGCGGAAGCTTTGGCCGGGAAAGCCGTGGGGACGGCGGTCACTCTTGGCCACTACGCGACGGCTATGAATCCCGGTGATCCGGAATGCTGGTCGATCCTGTCGGAATGTCTCTATGCAAACAATGATTTTTCAGGAGCGAATACCGCGATTGTTCGGGCCCTTGATATCGATTCAAAAAATGCGCATTACCGAAGGTTGCGGGAAATTTATAAAAAAGCAATGTCCGGTCCTGAATCATGAGGAGGTTAACAGCCAATGAATAAACGTGTTGTCGTGTGGGTGCTCGCGATGGTGTTGTCGATACCGGCGATCCGATCGGCGGATGAATCAACGGGATTGATTCCGCCGAGTCCGTCGGAGGAATGCCGATCAGCGGTGGTGATGGAATGCAGTTCGGGAGAGATCATTTTCGAGCAGAACGGCCGGGAACGACTGGCACCCGCATCGATGACGAAGATGATGCTCGTGCTGATTGCGATGGATCGGGTCACATCCGGAGATTTGGCGATGAACGATCCGATTACCGTGTCCGCCAGGGCATCGAAAATGGGAGGATCGCAAGTATATCTGGCGCACAACGAGATCTTCCCGTTCGAAGAGCTGATGAAAGCGGTGATAATCCAATCCGCGAACGATGCCAGTGTTGCCATTGCGGAGCACATTGGCGGCAGTGTCGAGGGTTTCGTGGACATGATGAACGCCATGGCGGTGAAGCTGGGTCTGGAGGAAACGACGTATCAAACGCCGCATGGATTGCCGCCGGGAAAAGATCAGGAACCGGATTTGACGTCGGCCCGGGATTTGGCGGTCCTGGCGCGGGAATTGATTATGCGGCATCCGGAGATTCTCAAGTGGAGCTGTTTGGATACCGAACCGTTCCGGGACGGTAAGTTCTTGATGACAAACACAAACCGGCTGATCAAGCAGTTTGCCGGATGTGATGGTTTGAAGACGGGATATTATCGGTCGGCGGGTTTCTGTGTGACGGCGACGGCGGAGCAGGATGGGGTGCGGATCATCACGGTTGTGATGGGCTGTGAAAAGGGGAAGACCCGGTTTTCCGAGGCGGCCCGGCTGATGAAATGGGGGTTGCTGCAATATCGGAAAATGGAACTGATTCGGGCCGGAACGCCTTGCGAGCGGGCGATTCCAGTTGTTGCCGGTGAGTTGGTTGAAACAACACCCGTGACGGTGTCATCCGTAGCGGCGGTTGTGCGTCGCGATCGCATGAATGAGGTGATCATGAAAACCACGTTGGATCGCGAACTGACCGCGCCTGTTCAGACGGGTCAGACCTGTGGCACGATCGCATTTCTGCTCGGTGACCATGAAATCGGACGGACCGAACTGCAAACGGCGGAAGCAATTCCGGCTCTCGGCTGGTGGGGTAAGCTGATGCGTGCGGTCGGGCTGTGAGATTGGTGCGTTGGATTCTGCTCTGCCGGACACAACCGGACTGACCGGGAGCGGAAAAAGACTTGAACTTAATCCGGGTTTATACGGTATAATCGGGAGCAAGGCTGGAGAATATCATATCGGAGGAAAACGATGAGAAACGGAATCTTCATGAGTGTGATGGCGGTGTGTGTGTTGATATTGACGGCTTGCCAGACCGTGCCGGTTGTGCAGCGGGTTGAACCGACGGAAACCATCGATCTGAGTGGCCGATGGAATGATACGGACTCACGGCTGGTAGCTGAAGAGATGATATCCGACAGCCTGGATCGACCCTGGCTGATGGCGTTTGTGGAAAGAAACGGCAGGAAACCGGCGGTGATTGTGGGTACCATTATAAATCGGACCCATGAGTTGATCAGTACGGACACGTTCATCCGCGATATGGAACGAGCGTTTATCAATGACGGCAGTGTCCGGGTCGTGCAGTCGGCGGAAGCGCGGGAAGATTTACGGAACGAACGGGCCGACCAGCAGCAGTTCGCCGATCCCGAGACCGCCAAACGATGGCGCCGGGAACTGGGTGCCGATTTTATGCTCCAGGGCGTCATCAATTCCATTGTCGACAGTTACGAAGATCAAAAAGTCGTGTATTACCAGGTGGACCTTGAATTGACGGATATCGAAACCAACGAAAAGGTCTGGCTCGGAACGAAAAAAATTAAAAAATACATCTCCCGGTATTGACGGGTCCCCGCAACCGCGAGGGAACCCATCGGGGGTGATCCATGGTTTTAGAATACCGGAAACTGATCCTGTACCTGTTCTTGGCGGGGATGGCCGCAGCGTTGTCCGGATGCGCCACGTATCATCAGAAAAATCAGGCGTTTCATCAGGCAATTGCCACGGCTCACTATCAGGAAGCGGTGGAGATGATGGACCGGCGGTCCAGCGAAGCCCGAGGCCGGAACCGGTTGCTGTATCACATGGAGAAGGGTGCTGCGGAGCACATGGCCGGGGAGTATGCCGCCAGCAACGACACACTGGAAAAAGCGTATATCATTCTGGACGAGTTTCAGCGCAATTATGCACTGGAAACAGTCAGCTTCATTACCAATCCAACGGTGGTTCCCTATCCGGGAGAAGATTTTGAAAAGGTGCAGATTCATTACTACAAAGCGATGAATTTCGCGCTGGAAAACAATCTGGACGATGCCCGGGTCGAGTGCCGCCGGATCAACATCAAACTCAATGAAATTAACGACCGGTACGAGGCGGGAAAAAAAAATCACTACCAGACCGATGCCTTCGCCTGGAATCTGATGGGACTCTTGTTCGATGCATCGGGCGATGTTAACGACGCGTTCATCTGCTATCGGAATGCGCTCGAAGCGTATGAGTCCGGATACCAGTCCGATTACGGGCTGGGTCCCCCGCGGCAACTCATCCGGGATCTCATCCGGTCGGCGGTCCGGACGGGCTTGCATGACGAAGCCCAGCGGGTGGCTGCTCAATACAATGAGCTGGCAACACCGACCGGTACCGGAACGAACGATACGGACGTCGTCATTTTTTGGAACAACGGGCTGGGTCCGGTTAAAACCGAGGAAAGCATCAATTTCTTTCTTGATAAAGGTGACCTGGGTCTGGTGACATTTGTCAGCGAAGACCGGAATTTCTGGCTTCCTGTCCCCGTCGGCGGGCACGATACCAACAGTTTCAACGATTTATCATTCGTCCGGATGGCGCTGCCACGCTACATGGAACGAAAGCCGTTCTTTATCCGGGCTGAGGCCGTCAGTGGAGACGTGACCACGCCGCTCGAAAGGGCACAGGATATCAATGGAATCGCGTTGCTGAATCTCCAGGACCGGATGGGGCGGGAACTCGGCAAAGCGCTGCTGCGGCTCATTATCAAACAGGGAATCGAACGGGCGGTTCGGAAAGAAGATGCAACATTGGGCGTGATTGTGTCCATTGTCAACGCCGTTACGGAACAAGCTGATACGCGGAATTGGCAAACGTTGCCGCATGAGATCCATTATGCGCGGATTCCGGTTCAGCCCGGTCCGCAGACCATTGTCCTACGCCGATCGAGTCCGGACGGTCGTATCGATGATGCTGTTATTCCGGTGGATGCTCGGGAGAACCGGACGGTGTTTGTGGTTTACCACGATCCGTATTCAATGCCCGAAAACCCGCGATGAGGCACAAAAATGCCCCGGATTCGTATCCTGATAAAAAGGTCCGGGATTTGCACCGCAAGAATGAATGTTGTGCCGGATGGTGATGAGTCGATTACGGACAATGACCGATCGATCCGAAGGGGGGAAATGTGATGAAGAGTCAAATGAAACGGCTTGTTCCGCTGGCATGCCGACGGGTGTGTTGGCTTGTGTGCTGGCTGGCATGCTGGCAGATTTCAGCACCGGTCTCCCGTGCTGCGTTGGATGTGCGCATCCATCTCAACCAGGCGTATCATGGGGACGGCGATATCCTGGCCATGGATCTCCGGCTCTCCAATCCGGGACCGGCGGCCGTGACCGCGGATTTCTACCTGTGCCTGGAAATTGCCGGTGCGTATTATTTCTATCCAAGTTTCACGGCTGTGGAACTGGATCATAAAACGATGACGATTGTCGGGGGACAGACGTACGAGGAGACCATTATTCCTCCGGTACCTCTTCCGGCCGGATTGCCTGATCTGACCTGTACCGTCTATGCGGTGGCCTTCGAGCCCGGCACGTATATGATTGCTTCCAATGTCGATATTGCAATGATTCGCATGCGGTCACACTGGCAGGAACTACCCATACCCGAGTATGCGAACACGTTTTATTTCATGCCCGGCGTGGACGGTCTGGATTTCAGCGGCGACCAGGCGGTATACGACCAGGTCGCTGCGGACCTGTATAGCCATTTCCCGCAATCGGGTTTGTATTTGCGCCGTGGCGTGACGATTCTCGATCCGGTGGACGACAGCACCGGTTTATCCAGGGCAGTTGAGGCCGCGGCCAAGGCGGACCTGACCGGTATGGCCATTGGATACCATATCGGTGTGACGTGTCATCACGGGTACGGCGAAATGGAAACACTGCGGCGTTCTGATCGCCGTCTGAACCAGTGGGAATCCGACGGCACGATTTTCGACAGTGGGCAAGACGATGTGAGCAGTATCACGGTTTCCCGGTATGCAGCGCCGTTGATGACGTTGCGGGAAAACCGCGTCGCCGGCCATGCCAGGGGATTCATGGAAGCGCTGGCGGCGTATCCTGATACGGTGGTGTGCTTGAATGGTCCGATCGAAGCGGAGTTGCGGCGGGCCGATATCGCGACGCCCCATTATGCCGATTACAGTCCGCTGATGGTAAAGGAGTTCCGGGATTGGCTGCGGCACACGGGGATATATGATGAGGTGTCGGGCGCGTTCATGGGTGAAGGTGTGCCCCGGGAACAGATCGGCGGCCATGATTTTTCCGGCGATCCGTCTCCCGGCCAGGCCGCGTTCAACGGTCCCTGTTTCAACAGTGTTTTCGGCACGCAGTTTACATCATGGGATCTTCTGTATTGGGATCCGGATCGTTTCCCGGATCCGTTGGCTATGGACGCCGATCCCCTGCCCGGTGCCGGTGAACCCGGGTATACCGTCGGCGGATTCGATCCCCCCCGGGATGCCGGCGGAACGCTGACCGGAGGCAATACCCTGTTCCAGACAATCTGGGACGGCTGGCGCTCCGACCACCACAACGGGCACCAGACCGGATTCGGTTTCCGTCAGGCCGCTGTTCACCGCTATGTTCAAGACAACGCCCGCTGGCTCATGGCCAACGGTGTGCCTCGGGAGCGGATTTTTACGCATCAGATTCCCGTGGATTTCATCGGTAACTGGGTACGAGAACGCGGCAGCGCATCGCCATTCTGGACCGCCATTAACGATTACAGCAACGCCGGATACACCGCCTACTTCGAAACAACACTCCAGGATTCACTCTTTCTCGTGACCCAGATGCTCTCCCCTCGATGGGGCATGTTCGAATACCACCCCGACCCCTATATGGAACAACCCGTCTCCTATTACCTCAGCGCTCTCGAAAAACTCTACCAATATCGGTGCCAGATCCTGGTGCCCCTGGAACTCTATCAGGCGGATTCGGGAACATACGCTCTCATCGATTCGAACTTTGAAACCGCCGTCAATCACATGCTGACTGCGGTGTGGCCCGGTACCCTGCACCGGCGGTTCGATGCACCATACTTCAATACCGAATGGGTGGACTATGTGCCCCCGGCGGTCTCCGGTGTGCAGCGCACGGGGGACCGGGTGACGTGGAGTCCGGTGATGTGGTCGTCACATCCCGATCTGACGTGGTCGGATTGGGGAGAATTCAGCCATTTCGACGTTCATGTGGGATCATCGGCGGATTTCGTTCCGGATAGCGGTACCTATGTGGGTTCCGCGACGGGGATGTCGTTCGAACCAGTTGGACCGGGGTATATCAAGGTGCTGGCAGTGAGTCGGCCGGGGTACACGTCCCGGTGGTGAAGGACCCGTTCGGTTCGTTCGCAAGGGAAAACGGAAATCAAACAGCGTCGGAAACGGCGGAGAGGTTGAAATCGCAGATTCGGACCCACGGCATGAGAGAGGGCAAATACTCCCCGTGAATTTTTTCCGGGACGGATAACCCGGCGATTCGGTTCAGGCTGTCCACCGGGCTGTCGTTGAACCGGAAGTTGTTGACGGGACCTTGAATGTGGCCGTTCTCGATGAGGAATGTTCCGTCCCGGGTCAGGCCCGTGAGCGCAATCCGGTTCCAGTCAGTGGGATTAACATACCAGAACGATTCGATGAGCACGCCAGTCCGGATATCCCGGATCAGATCATCACGGCTCCGGTCGGAACCTTCCATGGCGATATTCAGAGGATACGCAACCGGCCGGCGACCGTTCCGAATCGCATAATAGGGAGAATATCGCAGGTTTTCAACCACACCCTTTGTGATCCAGGGTGTTGTTTCCAAAGGAAGTCCCAGGCTGAAGACGGATCCCGCGGATGAACCGCCTGAGCCGAAGGCTTGGCCGAATTTCAGGGTTGGCAGCTGGGGATGGTGTGCATGGCTGATGAGGGTAACCGACGGGTGAAACAGGGTGGAGCCGCACCGGCTTTTCCCGGGTCCGTCGGAGAAGAACGACTGGCCGGACTCGGCCATCCGGGCATCCATGGCCCAGAACATGAACATGATGTATTCGGAGATGGCTTTCGGTGACAGGATAACGTCGTAGTGGCCGGGGGCGAGAGCGGCTGGATTGCGGCTGAGGAGAGCGGTTTCGATGGTTCGATTGACGGCGGATTGCCAGTCCAAACGGTTCCAATCCGCTTCGCTGGTATGAAACTGCGCGCTCCCGTTTCCTGTACGGGTCCGGGCGGTTAGGGAGAGTTTGGCGAATGTGGATGGTTGTGAAGCGGTGAGGCCGGCGGAGTTGACGATGGTGGTTTCGCCGATGGTGGTTTCGAGATTGCCGAAGAGGTCGATGTTCTGTTCGGATGCGAAGGAACACATGTGTCCGACGGTCCGGGCGCGGTCGATCAGGGACAGATCGGCGGTGGATGCGAACCATGCGGTGGTATCCTGGTATTCCTGGGGTGTAACGGGTGGAAAAAACTCGGTGTTTTCCGGCGCGTTGGCGGCGAGGTCGAGCGCTCGGTCCACCAGTTCGGCAATGCCATCAGCATCGACCTGGTTACTTTGGGCCAGGGCTTCGCGCGAACCGATGGCGACGGCGAGAGTGATGGTCGTATCGGTATGGGTTTTGTGCTGGGTGACCCGATTCTGAGCAAACCGGATCGTGGCAGTATGCCCGGTTTCGCAGGTAGCGGCGGCATGCTCGGCACCGCGACGGCGGGCCCGATCGATCAGATCACTCAACAGATAGTCGCAGGATGTGACCTTCATGATGCGCTCCTTTTAATGGTAATGTTTCTCAGACGCAGCGGGGCGCTTCCGTGGGTCAGCGCGGTTATCTGAACGGGCTGGCCCTTGGCGCACCCGAAGACACCGTAAGGGCGCCATTCGGAGGGGCGGCAGACGGCGTCCAGAGAGTTCCAGAAGCTAGGATTGGACCCTTCGTATACTATATTCCACAAGGGTGCATCGATTTGCCCTTTGTGAATGCGCCGACAGTATTCTCCACTGAACTGGAAGTTGATGCGCTGATGATCGATGCTGAACGCGGCCATGCCGTCGACGAGAATTCCGTTGGGTGTGTCAGCGATCAGCGTATCGAGGTCGGGAGCGTCACCGGGACCGGGATCGATACCGACA
>JAFGMN010000329.1 GCA_016927515.1 candidate division CSSED10-310 bacterium
CCAACGATGCCGGGACATTGTCGGCCGGGCCGAGTGCGTTGTGCGGCCACATGGAATTCGGCCACTCCTCGGAATTGGTTTCATAATAATCGTCTATGGTTGTCCAGGCCACGTGCAGCGCATTGTATTCATAGTTGGGCGTCAATTGGACATCCCGGATCGTGGTGTTTTGCGAGGTTACGGCGATGCCTGTAATGGTTGCCGGAGCGTATCCATTAGCCCAGACGGTCATATCATACGTTCCCGGCAACAGGGCCCGATGATAGTCCCCGGCAAGCGGATCCGTATACACGGGCATCGCAGCCTGGTGCACGAGCACTGTCGCTTCCAGCGGCGCACCGGTGTTCGTATCGGTGACCACGCCGGATATACCGTATCCCGCGATCTCGATGGTATACAAAATCCCGTTGATGTTTTCATCAAACTCGCTCTGAATATACGACTCCGAATTGTGCGGCGTTTCGATTGTCACATCGAGACCCCCCCGGCATCCGTAGCTCCAATCATTGGTATCACCATTGGTCTGGTACCAATCCCAGCCTTCAACCACGACATAACCATTGTCGATCACATATTCGTTGCCGAAATCAATCAACAACTGCTTGTCCGGACAGTTCTCGGCAGTAAAATTCCATGTGTAGTTAAAATACTCCTCTTCACCATGAAAGGAGAGAGACGTCGTGAAATTGCGCTGCAGCGACCACGCACGGAATGCCTGCAATTCCGGTTCGCTGAACGGCCCGCTGCCAGCATAGGTCCACATGTATCCATGGTTGCGGTTCATATCCACTCCATTGGCGTTGGAGCGCGTTCCCAATTCATGACCGTCCGGATTGATCGACGGCTGGACCCAGATTTCACGGTTGTTCACAAAAAACGTCACATCCGGATCCGAACCGTAGTTGTCGGTTAAATACACCATCAGCAACGACATGAGTTCCATGGACATAAACTCGTCCCCATGAATGTTGCCCGCCAGCCGGACTTCCGGCTCATCCGTTTCGTCCACATCCGGATTGTCGGTGATTTCCATGACCCAGATTGTGCGCCCCTGAACCGACTGCCCGATGGCATGCAGCCGGACAATATCCGGATACTGGGTCGCCAGGGTCTGCATCTGGGTGACCAGCGCACTGTAACCGGTCCAGCGTTCCCCCATTGCTTTCCGCCGGAACGCCGCCCGGTCCCGTACATCATCCCACAGGATTTCCACGCCATATCCCATGTGTTGAATTTTCTGAACGACGATCCGGGGTGCGATTGCACGGGCCTCGGTCGCCTGTACGTCCTCATAGGTCAGCCGGAGAGGACGCAGGGCAGCGATCGCCGTCGCCCGGTCGTCGAACGTGATCTTGATTACCATCTCGACCTCAGGGTCAATCGCCGATACGGTCCCGGCGATCATCCCGATCGCCATTCCGACGATCAATACCTTTCCGAAAATCCTCATAACGTTATTCCTTTCACGATTTCAATGCCTGTTTTACAGGTTCTCCCGGACCATGCGATGGTTCTCCCGGCCCATGCAACGAATTCTCCCGGACCCCTCGGATCCCGCTCTGCACGCGCCCCCCGAGCGTTCCGTATCCGTGACCGAAGACATTAGCAAAACCCGGGCCATCGAATCAAAAGAAAAGCGGTGACCCGTTGACAGTTGAATGGAAAAGCATTACATTTAAAATGGCTGTTTCAAATGTCCGTTTTAATGGAGGAGCTTGCGATGAACGGCCACGCAGAATGCCTGAAAACCAGCGATACCCGATCCCGGATTCTTCACCATGCTCTGGCCGTTTTCGCGGAAAAGGGATTCCAGAAATCGACCGTGGCGGAAATATGCAAGGCCGCTGACGCCAATATCGCCGCTGTCAACTACCACTTTCAGGGGAAAGCGAACCTGTATGCGGAAGTCCTTAAGTATGCCTATCAGGAAACTCAGACCGCCTTTCCTTCCCACGGGAACATTTCCGAAACCGCACCTCCGGAACACCGCCTCGAATGCTTTGTCCGCGCAATGATTCTACGTGCGTTCTGTCCTCAATCCGCCGGAGCTTTCCCGCGATTTCTGGTCCACGAAATGACCCATCCGACTCCCCTGATGGATACGGTAATGCATGACTTAATACATAATGAAATCAATATATTAAAAACAATACTTAAACCATTACTTCCAGATGACATTCCCGATGAGCGCCGCCGTTTTTTCGGGATCAATATCATGGCCATGGTTATGTACTTCAGTTTCAATCGTCCCGCACGGGAAAAAGTGATGTCCGGCAAAACAATCAGCACTCGACAGGTTGCCAAACTGATCCGGCACATGACCCTGTTTATTCTGTTCGCTCTGAAATCGGCGGAACTGCCACTGGATGTTTCCATTCCCGGATTGCCTGCTTTTTCCGGAGAAGCATCCGATGATCCGGCGATCGCGTCGTGCGATCGCACAGAAAGGTCTGTATGAACCACCCGATTCGCTCCGTTTTGATTTCCGGCAGTCCGGCCGGAGCTAAATCCCGGTCATCCGCTTCTTTACGCTGCCGGGTGTGGAGTGTGGCTGTTTGCTTCGGCTTGGCCGGATGCATGCCGTTCCGTCCGGGTCCTACGCCGCCGGTCCACGAGAACGTCCCGGCGGAATACACGCTGTTCGAGCCGGTAGCGCCCCGGCCTGATGCCTGGTGGACCGTTTTTGAATCCGACGATCTGAACCGGTTAATGGAACAGGCATTGAATGCCAATCTGACCATTCGGGAAAGTTATGCCCGGTTAGCTCAGGTCCGGGCGGTTGCTGAGAAGGCGGGAGTTGATCTTTTTCCGGAGCTGGATGGCAGCGCTGGTGCTTCCGCATCGCGTCAGCGCATCGATCTGGGCGGCGCAACGGATGGTACGGAGACATCGAAACGCTATTCGCTCGGCCTCTCGATGGCTTCGTATGAAATCGACCTGTGGGGTTCGATTCGTTCAACGCGGGAAGCTGCGCTCAGGGACACTGCCGCATCGGTGGAGGATGTCCGGGCGGCGTTCCTGACAATTTCTGCGGAGCTGGCGACGCGGTGGGCGGAACTGATGGTCCAGATGGAAACGCTCCACGTGCTGGATCGGCAGTTGGAATCGAACAGGCAATCACTCGACCTGATGGAAACGCGGTTTCATTTTGGTCGGGCCACGGTTCTCGACGTCTATCAGCAGCGTCAATCGGTGACCGAAATCGAAGCACTGATTCCGTCAGTGGCCGCACGGATCGGGGAGTTGCGGAATGAGATTGCGGTATTGATTGGCGATCCTCCCGGTACCGATATCGGAATTGACGACAGCGGTTTACCGGATGTGCCCATCGTGCCGGATCCCGGTATTCCGATGGATGTCCTGGCCCAGCGCCCCGATGTGCGCAAGGCAGGCCTGGCATTGGAAGCGGCGGAATGGCGGGTCAGCGCTGCCCGGGCTGATCGGCTTCCGGCCATCCGATTGTCTGCATCGTTGACGTTCAGTGCCGATGCGATCGATCAGGTGCTGACCAATTGGATCGGTACACTGGCAGCCGGACTCACCGGACCGATCGTTGATGCAGGACGCCGAAGGGTTGAAGTGGAGCGCACCCGGGCCGTCGTCGATGAGCGGTTGGTGGCGTATCGCCGCGCGGCGTTGA
>JAFGMN010000330.1 GCA_016927515.1 candidate division CSSED10-310 bacterium
CGAATACGAGTTCAATTTCCCGATGGTGGTCGGTCCCCGGTTCATTCCCGGATCCCCCACCGGTCGATCCGGCGGCGGCTGGAGTCCTGACACGAGCCAGGTCCCGGACGGTTCCCGGATCACGCCGCCGGTTCTGCACCCGGATCACCGGTCGGGACATGATATCGATTTGACCCTGTATATCAATGCCGGCGTACCCATCGAGAACCTGCACAGCCCATCGCATCGCATATCGCGGGATCCCGAGCCGGATGGAACGGAGACGATCACCCTGGATCCCGCTGACACCCTTCCCAACAAGGATTTCATTGTGCGGTATGATGTCACCGGTCAGCGGCCCGAAGCCGCGGTGCTGGCTCACCGGAGCGACACCGGCGGATTTTTCACGCTGATGCTCCAGCCCCAGGGGATGTTCGACATCGGTGAGGTCACCGCAAAGGAAATGATTTTCGTCGTGGATTGCTCCGGCAGCATGAGCGGCGCACCCATCGCCCAGGCCAAAGCACTGATGCGGAAGGCGATCCGAGAAATGAACCCCGGTGATTCGTTTCAGATCATCCGGTTTTCATCTGCTGCATCTCGTTTTTCGCCCCTGCCGGTTCCCAACACACCGGAAAATATCCGCCGCGGACTGGCGTATGTAGACGAAATGCATGGCACCGGCGGTACGATGATGATTGAAGGCATCAAGGCCGCGTTGGATTATCCATCGGATCCGGAACGGATGCGGATCGTCCTGTTTCTGACGGATGGCTATATCGGAAACGAAACGGAAATCCTCGGCGCTATCGAACAGAAAATCGGTCAGGCCCGGTTGTTCAGCCTGGGTGTCGGCAGCAGTGTCAATCATTACTTGCTGAGCCGTATGGCAGACGCCGGGCGAGGATTCGTTCAATATGTGAGACCAGATGAAGAAACGGAACCGGCTGTTGCCCTGTTCTATGACCGGATCCGCAATCCGCTGATCACGGATATTTCCGTGGATTGGGGTGGATTGGCCGTACGGGACACGGTTCCGGCGTCGATTCCGGACCTGTTCTCGGAACAGCCAGTGATACTGCATGGCCGGTATGAAACGCCGGGGCGAGGCACGGTAGTCGTTCGCGGCCGGATGGCCGGCAAGTCCTGGAAACAGGAAATCGATGTCCGGCTGCCAGTAACCGAACCAGCCAACGATGTGCTGGCGACCCTGTGGGCACGGACCCGGATCCGGTCGTTGATGGATCGGCTGAACCAGGGAAAACGCGAGGATATCGAAAAGGAAATCACTGATCTGGCTTTGACGTATCGGCTGATGAGTCAATACACCGCGTTCGTGGCGGTCTCAGAAGAAGTACGGCGAGATCCCGACGGCCACGTGCAAACGGTCCATATCCCGGTGGAAATTCCGGAATCTGTTGAATACGAAGGCATTTTCGGTCAAATCGGCGGCGTGTGCATGGATGCGGCAGTCCCGGCAGGCCCTCCGGAATCAATGGCCAACCGCTGCCTGATTGCACCCGGCACGTCGCAATCCCGGCACGAAGTTCGGAAAAAAAGCGGCGGCCGGTATGAACTCGCCAAGGAAGAAAAAACGTGTACAACAGCCGCCGTGTCCTTTTCCATCCGCGGAACGGCCGGCGATGTAACGGAAACGGATCTCATGAACCTGCTGGAAACACTCCGGAAAGACATTGATACTCTGTTTACCGTGCATCACGTGCGGGGTGAACTCGTGGTGCGGGTGTCGATCGGATCGGACGGACGCGTAGAAAAAGTCGAGATCGTGACGAACCGGACGGGGAATATCGAAATTGAGCGGAATCTGACCCGGTTGTTGAAGGAGCGGGTGACCGGATTGCCAGGCGGTGAGGCAACGGTTGCCCTGACAATCAACTAAACAATCTCGAGTGTGTTGCCATCTTCTGCAACCCGGGTGGAGCGATGCGGGCGGTCCCGATGGACCGCCCATTTTATTCATAACAAGTGGCCTGCCCAAGAGCTGTGAGAAATACCTGCTGAGCATCGCCCGATGTCACATCGCCATCCGCATTGCAATCCGCAGCGCACGCCTCTTCAAATGACGGGGAAAACAAACCCAGAACAATCATAAATGTCAGCTGTGCATCTCCCGCCGTAACACAGCCATCAGCATTGACATCTCCATCATAAACACAGTCCGGAGTCGGAGTTGCGGTGGGTTCCCGCCCAATAACAGCAAAAGGAACGTCATTCATATCCTCGGCGTTATCGCTGCCATCCATCACGACGATACGCAAATAGCAATCATTCGACGCAGGGACCAATGGGACGGTCCATTGATAGCTCCCGGTATCCGGAATATTCTCGGCTACTGCCTGCCACGGGCCTGTCGGCCCAAGAATCGACAGATACAGATTGACGGTACAGGCGTTTTGTGATGGAACACCGGTACACCATTCGATAAATCGCACACTGCCGCATAAATAGCGTTCGTTTCCCCTTGGAGATGTCAGATTCGTGAACAAAACATCAGGCAGACGGGTTTCCCTGTAAAATTTGAGATGATTCAACTCATTGGGCCACGATCCCTCTTTTTCAACCAAAGCAATATCCGGAAAACCATTATGATCAGCATCGACACCCGTGCGAAACGCCGAGAAATACCCCGGCGAACCAACGGTGAATGAGATGGTTTCCGACCAGTTACCGGCACCGTCTCCCAGCCATACCGTAACCAGTCCCTGTCCGAAAGCGGCCAGGTCCATGGCGGTGTCCTCATCGAGACAGCATAGCTGTGTGACGCTGTAATCGCCATCCGACGGCAAACCCTCAGATGCTCCTATCCACACATTGCCTTCGCTCCATAACCAGACTTCCGGAACACCATTCGACGCGATGAACGAAAGATCCTGACACCCATCTCCGTTCACATCACCCAGATCAGGACCGAACCGGCCCATCGTACCAGCGGAAGGTAGATTTCCATCAGATTGGATAAATCCCCCCTGTGTATCATTTATGTAGGTCGTTCCGTTTTCATTGGCAGCCGCGAAATCCGGAAACCCGTCGTTGTTGATATCGCCAAAGACGATATCCATCGTTGAATTTCCATCCAGAAAACCCCACGCGTGCGTCCATGTTCCATCGAAATTATTCATATATGCATGTATACCGGACCCCGCTCCAAAGGAGTTCGATACGATATCCAGATCGCCGTCACCGTCGATATCGGCAAAATCCGTGCAAAACATCCCCCAGGACTCGCCTGCCGATGCCAGCCCGTCATCCCACGGTGTCCAGTTACACCCTGAGCCGTCACCAAGGGCGACTTCCAACAACTGATCTCCGAGATCATTCGATGAATAATTGTGGTGTATACCATATCCGATATCCATCCAGCCGTCACCGTTGACATCGGCAACCGCGACACCGCCATAACCAAATTCTCCAAATTGGCAAACCGACCATCCGTTGTTCCCATCACCAAGCCAGACCATGATGCCGTGCTGATCCGAACCAACATGTGGATTACCGTGATCACCCAGACAGATGATATCGACGTTTCCATCATGATTTACATCAGCCAGTTCTACCTCCGTCCTTCCTGAATCGAGTCCAGGGATGCCCAGTCCCGTTGACGATTCCGTGTATGACAGGGATGGCGATTTCGATTGGCAGTAACCAACCGGAGGTAACACCATAATGGCGTATGTGATGATACATACAAATGAAGGCCTCAATTTGATCATATAAATTACTCCGTATTCCGACACATGGATCGTTTACCGCCAACCGAATTCGAAAAACCCGATCGTGCTCCGCAGGAGCGTAATCTGCGGATCCGTGATCCCGGCATACCAGACAATATGCGATGCCGCACCCGCACCTGACGGCCATTCGAATGAATCGATGACCGTCACCATCGTTTCGCCCACCGGAAAAGCCGGATACTGCGCCAGGTAAGAGTCGAAAACAGGTGTGAACGACGGAGCAAAAAAGAGCGCGCCATAGACATCGAGAAGTACCAGTAGCGGATGCCCGGTCAACGGTGCCGCCCCATCCACGGTGACCAGAACCGTGCATCCACAGATCATGCCGGGCTCGAATATCGCCGCCGGCATGGAAATGTCGACTTCGATGGTCATCGGCAGCGGCGTGACAGTCGGCGTCGGCCATGGCGGCGGTGTCGGCGTGCCGGAGCACCGTTCATGGCAACCCCGGTCGGTGATACCGCTTCCTTCCCCGCTATTGGCTGTATCCGGATCATC
>JAFGMN010000331.1 GCA_016927515.1 candidate division CSSED10-310 bacterium
AGGGAGGTGTTCTGGACCTGATGGATTGCCTGATCGCGGAAAACCAGGCTGCGCCTGTGGCCGGAGTCGATGGACGTGGCGGGGGTGTTGCAATCGATGCCAGTGCGGTAAGCGTGACGAACTGTACCGTGGCGGGTAATGCGGTGAGCGGATTCAGCCGCGTAACCGGTGGTGGTATCGCCGTGACCGGAAACGGATCCATGAGGTTGACCGACAGTATTTGCCGACTCAATACCGCGCCGGCCGGTGCGGATATGCAGGTTGGATACCGGTGGAGTTCGGCCCGTGTGGACGCGCTGTACTGCAACCTGGCGGTCGCCGATCCCGATGCCGTAGCCGTCGCGCCGGGAAGTGTCCTCGAGACCGGTGCGGGTATACAGGATGCGGACCCTTTGTTTGTGCACGAGGACTTGCCATGGCAGGTGGCCGCCACCGGATCCGGCCAGCCGGAGACCAGCCCGTGCATCGACGCGGGTTCACGACCAGCGGTTCGGGCCACCTATCTGACGCCCGAAACGATTGAAATCCTCGGCCGACGAACGGTCGAATCGGGAGCGTTTCCCGATCAGGGATGGGTCGATCTCGGGTGGCATGCCGCTCCGCTGCCCTGCGTGCACAATGGTGATGTTGACGGCGATGGCATCATCACGAGTAATGATGTTGCGCTCATTTTTAGCATGGCACTTTTTCCGCGGCCTATGGATTATGCATCGATCTGTGCGGCGGATATGGACTGGAATGCAGACATCACCGCCGCAGACGCCCAGGCTGTGGCGAGATGTATCACTATCCGAGCTGCCTCGAACGGGCACTGGTAGCTGACGGGGAAACGAAAGGGAGGAAAGACGATCATGATCAGACGAATCGTGCGTATTCAACGGATATTGGGTGTTCAACGGATATTGGGTGTTCAACGGATAGTGCGTGTCCAACGGATATTGCATGCTCAGTGGATTGTCGCCTCGGTGATGATCATGGCTGCTGTTTTACCGGCGTCGTCTCTTCAGGCGGAATGCGGCGATTTTCTGTTCCATGCCAGTGAATTCACACCGGATTGGGTGTGGGACGGAAACGGATCCGCTGATTCAATGCAAACCAGTACCTCGATGAATATCAGTACTAAAATAAATATAAACGACGCAGGCAAGAATGATGTTGAAAGAACAAAAGACAGTGAATTAACGAAAGATGCTGAAACCACGAAAGACAGTGAATTCACGAAAGATGATGAAAGGATAAAAGATGCTGAAAGCACGAAAGATGCTGAAGGAATAAGTGATGCTGCAGAAAAGATGGATGCGGAAGGTTTGGATTATCCCAACGATATCGATAAAACAATATACTGCGATGCGCCATGGCGTGTCGACAGTCTGGATGCGGTGATTCCCATCCACTTCCTCATCGAGGGGACAGACGACAACGCTGTCAATGAGCTTCACTGTCTTGGCATCTATGATGTCTCGGATGGGTCGGAGCCGCCTGAGCCGGTTGAAAGCGTATGGGGTAACTATGAATACACCCCGGATAACGACCGGCAGGTGTTCAAAGTGGAATGCGGCGGTTGCACACTGGAAGCGCCGGAAGACGGGATGTACTGTCGCACGGTAACGACGTTCAGGAACGATGGTTCCCACGGCGGGGTGCAACCGGACGGAATGGCTCTGACGGCACGCAACATGGGGTATACCGAAGCGGATCTTGGAACCTGTATCACGCTGACCGTGCGGATTGTGTATGAGGAGCAGTTCAACTGGACAGACATTCACGATCAGGATCTCAGAGTTTATCTCGGACACGCTCCGTTACCGCGGCAGGAAAACTGGTATCTCGGCGACCCGCATACGCACACGTGGAGCAGTTACTATATTCTTGAGATCGGAGCTTCTGGTCTCACGATGTTTTTGAGCCAGATAGCGTGCGGGTTGCAATGGGAGCAGGTAACGGATCATGCGTATAATCTGACCCCCGGAAAATGGCTGTCCACCATCGACGATGTCGCTCAGGGAAACGTGCTGCCCGGATTCGTTGCGCTTCATGGATTCGAGGGTGACGATGGATATGGAATCGGCGATTTCCATCATTTCCTGTGCTTTGATGTCCCCGATTACATCGAAACCTATCAGGTCAATCCACCGGTCACGGAGTCGCTGACGACTATTCAGGACTGGGGTGGTTTTTGCTACGGTGCTCATACAACGACCGATGGATGGGTATGGAGTGACGAGGCGATCGATGATGCGCTGGCCTTCCCGTGTTTCCGTGGGCTGGAAGATGCCAACGAGCGGAATGCGTATCGGTCGGAAGACACGCTGCATCCGTGGGGAGACGTTCCGGCTATGGGGCAATGGGAAACCATCGACTGGAGTTGGGATGATGATTGGACTGCCGGAATCGGGCGATGGGACAGATTGTTGTCATCACACATCAATCAAAACCGGTATACGATTTTTTTTCTCGGAGGAAGTGATGCCCATGGAAGCATGAATTACCATGTCGAATGGGATCTGTTGGGTGGCAACCTGCTGTATGAATCAACGAGTAATGCGCTGGGCAAGGTCCGGAATGCGGTGCATATTCCGGGACCATTCAATCCGGCGGCGCTGCTGGACGCCTTGTTTAGCGGCCGGATCGTTGTCACCGATGGCCCGTTTGCAGCGATCGGCATCAGTCTGGATGGAACGGCGACGGTGTATGAAGCCTGCGATTACCGGATCGGAGATACGGGTGATGTTCCGGTATTCGATCCGGCGGCGGCAGTGTTCGTCACATGGACGAGCAGTCCCGACTGGGGTGACGTTGAACACATCGTGATCTACCTCGGTGACGAAACGTCCGGGGACGCACCACTTGTCGCGTGGACCGTGACGCCGGAAGACGGTATGAACGGTGAGGTGCTGTTGCCGCTGTCAACGGTTCTGAACCCGATGTATGCCGATGGCGACGCGAATCCCGATGTCTATCTTCGTGCGGTGGCGTATACATATGATCCGGTGCTGGGTCCGGATGCGCCGGGAGACTGCTCTGTTGGCGGGTATGACGCCATGACGAACAACTACCAGTATCGGGCATTGACGAACTGGGAATGTCAAAGTAAAAGAGCACCGGTAACGATACAGTAAAAGAGCACCACCTGTTATTGATTTGATTCGAGTATTCAGATTCA
>JAFGMN010000332.1 GCA_016927515.1 candidate division CSSED10-310 bacterium
ATTGCGTCAGAAAGGCGTATGTGTCCGGGTGCCGCGGCTGAGCGTGGGTGGGATCCTTGAAATAATGCGTCACGAGCGCGAAAGGGGAAGCCGTATTGATGGTCTCGTAAACGAGAACGCCGCCAGGGGCCAGTGCGTGGAATGCTGCCTGCAACCAGCGAATCAACGCCGGAGACGGCAGATGTTCGACAACCTGAGCAGCGAATACGCCACCCAAAGAATCCTTTGCCACACTCTCCAGTCCCCGAATACCATCGATGGCTTCGACGTCCAACCCTTTCTCCCGACAAATGCCGACCATGTCCGCATTGCTGTCGAATCCACGGGATGGCACACCAGCCTCCCGCAATAACGTAAGAAATTCACCGCGTCCGCACCCGATATCGATGACCGGACCCGGAACATTCTGGAAAAACCGGACATACGGCGCTTGCCGCTCGCGAATAAACGACTCGCTGCCTCGACCGGTGTTCTCGAACATGTAATACGCATACTCGCCGCCCGCCGCCGCAAACGGTGATCCGGTATCAGCGCTCGCGGAGCGTTCGTGGAGCGGATCCGATACGCGGGATGCAGGCGTATCGGTAGTGGAATCGACACATGCAGCCTGACCTGCCGGCGTCAGCAAGCGCTCGATTTTCCGGTGTTGCAGCGCAAGGCCACGCTGTAATTCGCTATCCAACGCATCCACCCGAGCCCTGCACGCATCGAAGACGTCCGTTGCATGGTGAAGCCAATTCGCGATTTCAGTCTGCCGGCGATCGGTTCCTTCATGGTAAACATCCATCCGGTCCTTCAGATATCGCGCCGTTCTCTCCAGTTGTATGCGGATCTTCTCGTCAATAACCGGAACAATGCTCTGCCCGAACTCCGCCAGGTCCGTATTGAACGCCTGCTGATTGGCTGCGAAAATCCGGGTTTTATGGTTCAATGCGTTGATACAGCGGGTCAGGTCCGATACCGACTGACGAATCCGATGGAACTCTCCCCCCATCGCCCAGATGATACCCCTGCTGATTATCCGCTGCAGAAAACCACTCGGCGCACTCGTTCCAGTCAATTCCGCTACGATCCGGTTGACACTGCCAATCGCCTCGTCCAACGCCTCCACCGTCTCGAACTCGCGCCCGGTCAACGTTCCGGCGTTCACCGCATCAAGCCGGTCTTCATATCGACGTCGCGTCGAGCTGAACGATCCCTTATCCGTGTCCGGATCCGGCGGAAGCGCATCGCGTCGCGGCATCAGACTGAGGTATTCCGGGTCAGCCGATACCCGTGCCGCCTCTACCGCTTTCCGGATCTCGTCCGCCAATGTCCGATCACGTTCCACATCCATCCGCTGCCGCTCCTTCCGCTGCCCGATCGACCTGGACCGGGCCATCGGCATTCAATCGCCTGACATGTATCGTATCAGAAAACGACCAGGAATGGTGAAGGCGGACAATTCCGGAATCCCTGTGAAGGGAACGGAATGCGATCCGGTACATCCGGCTATGGAAATCGAATGGGGTCTGGTCTTCTGCGTGCACAGCGATGTCGATCAGGTAAGAGTTTTCGATCAGGGGCATCGCCGGGAATGTCAAGCGAAACCAGCCAGAACCGGTGAATTCATCGATTTCCATGCGATCGATCTGGGTATTACTACCATAACACCATGTGCCGTCCTGGAGATAGATACCAATGCCGAATACCGCTTTTCCAACCGGTTCCTTCGCTTCGAACCGCACGTCAAACGTAACATCTTCGCCGGTTTGAAACACATACCGCTCCCGCCCGACCGAATCCACGATCCTAAATTGCATGATCTCGATCTTCCGGTTTCCCCACCGTTTTCCAGTATCCAGCGCATTGTCGGGAAGCACCGCCTCCGGCACGCCGCCGTCCCCATCCTTTGATTCCCCCGTCTGCCCCACAGTCCTTCGCGCCTGCTCCTCTAACGCTTCCTGGATCTGCTCGTGTTCCGATGCATACCGGGCTTCCTCCTGCCTGGCCACCGACATTAAATACGAACCGATCACTTCCCGGGACGGACCCTCGCATCGTCGCTCCCCATTCGATAACCAGACCGCCCGCGAACATAACTTCTCCACCGATCCCAGGTCGTGGCTGACAACAACAATCGTTTTACCCCGGCGTTTAAAATCGAAAATCCGCTCCAGACACTTGTGAACAAATGACTGATCGCCAACAGCGAGCACTTCATCGATCAGCAGAATATCCGGATCCACATGAACGGCCACTGCGAAACCCAGCCGCATAAACATTCCGGATGAATACGTGCGGACGGGATTATCGATGAATGCACGCAAATCCGCGAAATCGACGATTTCATCAAACTTCGATCGGATCTGCTGCTTCGTCAGACCCAGCATGATTCCATTGATAAAGATGTTCTCGCGGCCGGAAATTTCAGGATGAAACCCTGCACCCAGTTCAATCAGTGCGGATAAACGGCCGATGACACGGACGGTTCCGTTGGTAGGAGTCAGTATCCCGGCAATCAGTTTCAATGCAGTGGATTTACCGGACCCGTTAGAGCCAATCAAGCCGACGGTCTCACCCGAAGCGATCCGCAGATCGAACTGCTTCAACGCCCAAAACAGGTTATCATTTTCCGTAGTCGGTTGACCCAATCGCCACAGATCCCGGATCAACGTGCTCTTCAATGTCAGAAACTGGTTCCTGCGCCGATGCTTCTTGAACGCTTTGGATACGGAATCCATCTCGATAACATACCGCTCCATCAGATCTCCTCCGAAAAACCGGTCTTGAAATGATTAAAAACAGACCAGGCCACAGCGAGTAAGATGACGGAACACCCGAGAACGACGAATAGGCCAGTCCATGGGATAGATTCATTGAACATCGCGATACCCCGATCTGTCATATGCTGCAGAAACACGCGATGATAACCCTCGATGATGTGCTTCATCGGATTCAGATTCATGACCCATCGGATTGCCGGTGGTTTTGATTCCAGATTCAGATCAGTGACGCTATAGACGATAGGAGTCATAAAGAACCACAGAGTCACGATATTGTTGAGAATTTGTTGAATATCCCTGAGGTGAACGGAGAGGGCGGAAAGCAGGAGCATCAACCCGAAGGTAAACACGAACTGGATCAGGACGATGATGGGAAATGCCAACAAGTTGTTGCCGGGTGGAACGCGATAAATGATAAGAAAAGCGGCGAGAATAGGAAGTCCGAGAAAAAAATGGATGAGGTTTGAGAGAATCACGACAATAGGAAGGACTTCGGCGGGAAACATGACTTTTTTCACAAGGTTGGCTCCGGCAATAATGGAATTGCATCCTTCCAGGAGGCTAGCGGAAAACCAGAGCCAGGGAAGCAGGCCGCAGAAGAGGTAGACATGGTAGTTTTCCATACCGTTTCGCAAGTAAATGGAAAAAACCAGCCAGTAGACGAGCATCATCAGGAATGGGTTCAGCATCGACCACATGAATCCCAACACTGATCCGCGATAGCGTGCTTTCAAATCCCGAGAAACCAGGATTTGGATCAGGGCACGGCAGCGATACAGTTCTCGAATCGATTTAACCACATCAAACCTCCAGACCTCGGACGGGGACAGAGGGAAAGAATGTACAGCGAAGGCGGCGATGTTTCAAGGCAGGAGCATCTACGGACAGGATTTCATTGATTTTCAGGGGAGATGATGCTTCACTCATCGGAATAAACCGGTTATAATGGAGTGAGCGAAGGAACAGGAGGGTAATCATGAAGCATGCAGTTTCGATCACCTGGATGATGATAGTGGTTGGGGTTGGGGTTGCCATGGGTGGATGGACTCCGGTCACAGTGCCTGTGGACACGCATTTGCGTTCGATCAGTTACATCAGTGACGAGGCAGTGTTTGTTGCGGGGTCGGGAGGCACGATTCTCTGGTTCGACGGTGATGTGTGGAATGTTATCCCGGCGATAACGGAGAAGAATCTGAATGCGATCGCCATGATAACGGAAGAGGAGGGATGGGCGGTCGGTACGGAGGGATTGATTCTTCGATGTGTAGCGGGAACATGGACAATTTTCCCGACTGAGGATGAACAATGGTCATATAATGACATCCTCGCGTTCGGGTCCACCGATGTGTACATCATTGGATACAATTTTCAAGAGGGAAGCAAACTGCTTCACTGGGATGGGCTCGATCTGACGGATATGCATACGTTTTCCGATAACTTGACCGCCTTGGACGGTACCGGACCCAACGACATATGGGTGACCGGTGGAACCAGTTCGATTGCGCACTACGACGGCTTTACGTGGGACACATCCATGGCGACCTTCCCTGAAACAGTCAAGATATTCAACATGGCATTGACAAAGAATGGTCAGCCGGTTGTGACAGCGGTGCGGCTTCCCGGCTGGGACATCGACATGATTCTCGAGTATGTGCCCGGCACGGGATGGACAACGCTGTGGCAGGGATATGAGAAGCGGGTCATGGCGTGCGATATCGCAGAGATGCGGGGGTATGCACTGGGCAGTGCCGGTCGCATCATCGAGCGGTCTATTTTCGGGTGGCAGGAAATCGCCGGTATGGGAACTCGTCAGATTAATGCCGTTGTGTTACCGGACATGGCGAATGGATGGGCGGTTGGCGACTTGGGAACGGTGTATCGGTTCATGCAGCCGTCGATCAATTTGCAGATTGCGAATTCGGCATTGTCGGCGGGAACGGAGTTTCGATTCGACGTGGAGCTGATAAATCCTGGCACGGCGATAGAGAATGTTATGGAGATCATGTTCCTGGAAGCGTATGGGATGATCTTTTTCTGGCCGACGTGGTCCGATGCATTTGCGTTTGAGATGGTCTCGCTGCCGGAGAATCATCGGGCGAGTTCGACTGTTTTCACGTTCGAGTGGCCGTCGGGTGCCGGAGCGGGTGAAGCGGCATTCTGGGGTGCTTTGCTGGACAGTCAGAGCGTCATTCTTGGGTATGATATCGAGCCATTTTCGTGGCAATAGCGGGATTAGCTGACGCTGGCAGTACAGGCTTTTCTGAGACACCGGGGACATCACCACCGGAATCATGGCTGGAATCATGGCTGTCGTGCAGCGTGCAGTGGGGTCAGCGAAGCAGGATATCGATCAGAGCGACGGACAGTGTTCCGGCCCACAACGGGGCATCCAGGATGATGGTTGCGCGGAGACTGAGCCAGCCGGATTTCCGGGTCATGTAAACGAGGCACAGGGCGTTGACCAAGGGTATCATCAGCAGACCCGCAGCGGTGGGGGTGTGAGAGAGTGTCCAGAGAGTAATGGCGGCGGCGGCGGTCACAACAATGACACTACCGGTGACCATGCGAATCCGGCGTTCGCAAACGAGAACAGGAAGAGTTCTGTGACCGGAGATGCGGTCGGCTTGGACATTCAGGCAATCGTGAAAAAGGAGTCGAATCAGGATCGTGGAAGCGATCAGGAATGCGGCTGCGATGGTTCTGGCGGGAAGAACAGTGGGATCCACGATGAGAGGGAGAACGGCGATCAGCGTAAAGGTGGTGACAACGCCGAGATCCAATCCGGGATTCAGCCTGTTTCCGCGGAATCGCCACATCCATACGAGGCAGAATGTAAGTATTGGCATCACCCATGACCATGCGCCGGTAATGGCAGCGGTAGCCGCTGCCTGAACGCCTGCGATGCCCAGCGCCCAGAGGGTGTGCGAAGCCGCCAACCAGCGGACGCAGGCATACAGGATGCGCAAAATCGCGCATCCCTGGTGCCAGCCGAGGGCATGAATCCGGTCAACAACATCCCGGATCACCCATGCCGGTGTTGACGCTCCGGCGGTGACACCAACGTTC
>JAFGMN010000333.1 GCA_016927515.1 candidate division CSSED10-310 bacterium
AACACCGGCTGTTCAGCAAAATTCAACTATAAGCGATTGAAGGAAAGCCATCTGAAACACGTCATCGACACGGTGCTGGCCATGGACACCGCCCGCAATCTGCGGATTCTTCTTCTCGGCGGCAAATCGGAGACGGATCTCAATGAACGGCTCCGGGAGGCTGCTGGTGATCCCCGTGTTATCACGACACCAACAACGGAAGGCATCCGGCGGGGAATGCACTACATTGCCGCGTGCGATGCGTGTCTGACCGGCGATACATTCGGTTTGCATGCCGCCATTGCATTGAAAATCCCATCCGTCGCATTTTTCACCATCAGTTGCGATGCCGAGATCGATATGTATGATCGCGGAACCATCATCCGGGCGAATGTGCCATGCCGTCCCTGCTGGAAACCATGGTGTCCGGACCCAATCTGCCTCGATCGAATCGATCTGCATGCCCTCGCAGAAGCAGTATGGCGTGTCCTCACTAACCATACCGGAATGATTCCCTGACAGAATTTCGACTTTCCCTTTTTTTCCATATCTTGTTTATAATACAAATTGGAAGGCGTTTGTCGTTCACGGACAACTGGGGGGGAGTATGATGAAAAATCTGCTGGTGTTTCTATCCGTCTTGATGACAGGCATCACCATGACCTGCATCGTTTCAGCCGATCCGGACTGCACGGCCACAGGCGATCTTTCGGATGTCTGTGCGGGAACAACTGGTCTACAGGCGATGGTTCCGACGGGGCCGTCCGGAACAACGTACGGATGGACTATTTCCGCCAACGGTTCGATTCAAGGTCCCACAAATCAACCGTCAGTCACCTATTCAGCAAATTCAGCGGGGGTGCTGACCCTATCGATTCAGGTCACCGATCCACTGATGGTTCAATGCAATCAGGATTATAACCTGTCGGTGTTTTCCAATCCGACAGCAATGATTTTGGTCAATGGTTCATCGGCATCCAGTGCCGAGGACTGCGGTTCTATCCTCTTGAATCTCAACGGGAATCCATCCGGCGGCACACCCGCCTACATTCACCAATGGACGGGATCAGGAACATCATATCTGTCATCGGCTTCCATCCAATCGCCTGTCTTCACGTGCTCCTCTCCGGGAACGTATGGGTTGACATATACCGTCACCGACAGCAACGGCTGTCATGGGAGTGATATACTGACAATCACGGTTCACGCCAATCCGACGACGACGATCCTTGCAGATGGATCTTCCGCCGATCCTGCGGATGCATGCCTGAATACGGGTTTGCCATTGAATGGAAATCCATCCGGTGGATCGGGAAGTTGGGCATCCCATCTCTGGACGGGAACCGGAGCTGGATACCTGTCGAGCACGACGATTCAGAGCCCGGTGTTTACCGGCCTTCTCGCCGGCAGTTTTTCGCTGACATACCGCGTGATTGACAGCGAGGGCTGTGAAGGGCTCGATTCAATCATCATCAATGTGTATCAGAATCCAACGGCAACGATTCTCGTTGAGGGCGTATCGATGGCTTCGGCATCGGTTTGCGCAGGCAGTTCGCTGGGACTCAATGGAAATCCCGGGGGAGGAAGCGGGAGCTACATCGGTCATCTGTGGACCGGAACCGGTGCCGGTTATCTTTCCTCTACCGGTATTCAATCACCGATATTCACCTGCTCCTCACCCGGTTTATACTCCCTGCTTTACACCGTCACTGATTCCCACGGCTGTACGGGTCAAGATTCCCTGACCATACAAGTCAATGTCGCACCATCGGCATCCATCACCTCCAATGGCACCGCGATGAATTCCGATTGGCTGTGCCTGGGCGAACCTGCTCTTCTCAATGGTAATCCAACGGGTGGGACACCCCCCTATACCAGTCATATCTGGGCAGGAAACACCGCTCCGCTGTCGTCATCAACAATCCCGAACCCAACATTCCAAACATCGGCTCCCGGTGATTATTTCTTGACATATACCGTCACCGATTCCAGCGGCTGCACCGGAACCGACACCCTCACGATTCATGTCGAAAACCCGATCTGCGATATCGAGATCAACGGTGCCACAATATCATCGTACGAAGTCTGCGCCGGCATTACAGTGGATCTAAATGGAAATCCCAGCGGCGGCAGTTCCGGCCGCATTCATATGTGGACCGGTAACATCACTCCTCTGTCTAATCCGAATAGTCAGGAACCTGATTTCAACACGAATACCCCCGGAATCTACAACCTGACCTATACCGTCACGGATAATCAGGGCTGCTCCGCCTCCGATTCCATCACCATCACCGTTCATCCGAATCCGGTCGTGGACATCTTGATGGGCGGGTTGCCGCTGGATACGGAATGGCTGTGCATTGACGAACCGCTGACTCTCGATGGCAATCCGTCCGGCGGGTCGAATATTTTCTCGATTCATACGTGGACGGGGAATGGAGCTACCCATTTATCGAGTACAAGCGTGCAGTCTCCGGTTTTTCAGAGCCCGGTGGCAGGATTCTTTACACTGAACTATCGTGTCACGGATTCACGCGGATGTATCGATACCGATACCGTCACCATCCGGGTCGCCAATCCGATTCCGGATATCGAAGCCAATGGGGCCGCCACAGCTTCAATGATCGCCTGTTCGGGACAGGGAGTGATCCTGAATGGCAACCCCAAAAACGGATCTCGTCTGTATGTAAGTCACACATGGACCGGTCAGACAGCCCCCCTGGATCGGACCGATATCCAGTCGCCGATATTCAATACCACATCGGTTGGAACGTATGCCCTGACATACACGGTCATCGACGATGAAGGCTGTGTAGGGATCGATACCATTTCCGTGACCGTGAACCCAATCCCTGCTGCCGACGCGGGACCGGACACATTGGTTCTTTTTGGAAACAGTGTCACATTGGATGCATCGGCATCCAGTTGTACCGGTGGTTGTGACTTCTACTGGGAGGTTGTCAGTGGAGATACACATGCCATTGATTCAGGCGAAACATCCGCTCAATGTGCCGTATCACCTCAATCGGCGACTGTTTTCCGAGTAACAGTGACCGACTCCGGCGGCTGTTGGGACAGCGATACCGTGGTCGTCACCGTCGGTGATATCCCGATACCCACCCTGACAATGTCCGGCATCGTCCTGCTGCTAGCACTACTCGGCGGCTGGATGTGGGTCACCCGCGGGGATCTTCGAAATCGATTGCGGTTTCCGTTCCGGATAATTCCCTGGGTCGTGATGATCGGCATGACTGGCGGTCTAGTTTCCGCGCAGACCATCCGTTTCGTCGATCCGGGATCATCTTCACCCAGCGCACCGTATGACAGTTGGCAGACCGCTGGTCACACGATCCAGACGGTCATCAACGCCTCCGTGACCGGCGATATCGTTGTTGTGGCCAATGGAACATATACGGAGAATATCTTGTTAAACCGGGAAATCTTCCTGACATCGTGGTGTTTGGATCCCGAATTTTGCATCATCAGTGCTGTCAACCCGATTCAGCCGGCAGTCACGATTTCCGACCCGGATATCTATTCAAACCAGATCGTATTGGCCGGTTTTACTATCCAAGGCGGCAGCAAGGCCATCTATCTGCAGGGCAATTTCTCCGGAAACGAGTTCCCACTGATCCGGAATTGTGTGGTAGCAAATTACCCGGGTATCGGAATTCACTGCTACAACGCGGGATTCAACGTCGAATTCTGTACACTGGTCAACAACAATGTCGCTCTGTTTGCCGATGAAACCCGTGCGTCGAGCCGGGTCTCCTATACGATTTTCGCCAGTAACACGCTCTATGGATTGCAGGTCAATACGAGTTATCTCTATATGCGCAACAACTGTTATTTTGATAATGGCACCCATATCTACGGTGCACCGGTCGCGTACTGCGATGAATGGAGTGCGGAGCAGCTTCCTAATGGCGTAGACCCCCAGTTCATGACGGGGAACTATCGCCTGTCCCCGGGATCTCCCTGTATCAATTTCATCCAGCCCAGCGGCCATGTGGAATGTAACGATATCCTTTTCGACCATGATGAATCGCCATTCGACCTGGGCGCGTACGGCGGATACGGCAGCCCCCCCGCTTCACCCTTCATGGAACTGGCCAGCCGTGAACCCGAACCGGGGGATTATCGGATTCCAGCCGATTCCGATATCTCGTTCACCATCTGGGATGACGGAACCGCCGGTCTGGATCTCACATCGTTGTCCGTGGAATTTTCCAATCATGGATATCCAGCGGAAACGTTCACCCAGAGCGACATGATCATTACACCCCATCCGGTTTTTGGACCGCCACCCCAAGATTGTCTCGCCACTGCGTACGATATATTGGTACCGGGATCGGTTCACCAGTTGTTCGCCGATTTTGCATATGTGCGCGTGACGGTGACCGTATGGGACCGCAGTCCGAATCCGAATGGTTTCTCGCATCATTGGGAGTTTCATGCGGACGATCTGAATCCACCCGTTGTTCATAGCTTCTATCCCGGAAATGGAGCAACCAGTGTATTGCCGTATGGCCCCATCGAAATCGATCTCTCAGATGCCGGCGTCGGATACGATCCTGAAAGTATGGACTTCACGCTCAACGGCGACCCCGTCAGTCTCAATCTCAGTGAAATCACATGGGACGGCAATCATGTCACAATCATTCCGCGTCCGCGTTTTGTTCCCGGAAGCAGTAACACACTGACATTCCATATTGCGGATTTTTATGGGAATACATTACCGGTGCAAACGGTCATGTTTACCTGCGCCGGTGACACCGATGCTCCGTTTGTCTCCGGGATAACCGGTCCTGCATCCTCGCCGGCACTGCCTTCGCTTGCTCCTCGCCCAGATCCCGACAACGGATCGAGCGATGCGGATGCAACCGACCCTGTCACGTTTTCGTTTCAGGATTTTAGCTCGGTCGTTAACCTGGCAAATCTCGAAGTGCGGATTAATACCGGTTCCAATACATACCGGTATTACCATGAACCGATGGGAGGATATCGGGTATTCCAGGTCAGCGGTGATCCGATGGCCCGGCGCATCAGCTGCTATCCTTCTGGCGGATGGCCCGTCGGTCGAACAATCACCGTGACGATTTCGGGAGGAACCGATACGGCATCCGTTCCGAACGCGATGCAGACAGCGGTGTATACATTCCAGTGCGCAACTGCACCCGTGCCCTCATTGTCACCCTTTGGGATCGCTCTATTGTTGACCCTGTTTGGCATGTTGCTGATCATTCACCGGCAGCGCTGATCAGCCAGCATCCATGAATCCGGGGATTGCGCTGGAAATCCCGTGGGATGGTTTCCTTCGTAATGTCCCGCACAATCAGTGGAGCCAGGGAACTGGAATCCATGCGGAATTTTCGGAAATTGGTTGAGAAGATCATGATACCGTTCCGGTTTAACCGTCGCATGGCTTTCAGAATCAGCGCGACGTGATCTTTCTGTACATTGAATGCGCGTCGGTCTTTTGACACCGAGTGAGTCGGTGGGTCGCAAAAAATGAGATCGTATCGATCGGTATCCGTGTTCAGCCATTCCATGCAGTCGCTGTGAATAAGGGGATGTCGGCGGGTATCGAATCCGTTGCGGCGGAGATTGCTTTCAGTCCAGCCCAGGTAGGTACCGGATGCATCAACTGATCGGGTGAATCTTGCACCTCCACCTGCCGCATACACTGTTGCAGTTCCGGTATAACAGAATAGATTCAGAAATGAACGACCATGCGCCATCGACTCGATGCGGCTGCGGATGGGTCGATGATCCAGAAAAATTCCCGTATCGAGATAATCGGTGAAATTGACCAGGAAGCGATATTTCCCTTCGCTGATTTCATCGAATTGCCCGCGGTCACCGGATTTCCCGTATTGCGCGGCACCTTTTTGCCGTGCTCTGCGTTTCAGATAGATGCAATCCGGATCCAACGTCAGAACCTCGGGGATAACAGCCAGTGCTTCATGCATGCGGTCATTCGCCTTGACCGGATCGATGGATGCGGGTGGAGCATACTCTTGAACCACGCACCATCGTTCGTCATACACATCGATTGCAATGGCGAAATTCGGTAAATCCGCATCATACACCCGGTAGCATGTGATCCCGGATCGTTTGAGCCATCCCCGCAGGGCGGCTCTGTTTTTCGTCAGACGGTTTCGGAACGCTTCCGCCTCGGAACCGCGAGCGCGGGCCATGGGTTCCAACCCGTATCGCCGTCCAGCCCCGGACCGGTAAGGCCGGTATTCGTTGTCCGGTGTCAGGTCGAACTGGGCAAGGACACAGGGTATACCACCGTTATAAATCGTATTGATCCGGGATGCCCGGAGACCGACGGCACGAGCATTGGACGCTTCATCTGTGATCATCACGACTTTCCAATTGGGAAACCGTGATACCCACAATGAGCCCAACTGGCCGTATAGCTCTTCGATGGACTCCTGAGGATTCAGCCGTCGACCATACGGCGGGTTGGCAGCGATCAATCCGGTGGAGACGCCTTCGGGCGGTTCCACATCCATTATGTCCCGGCACTCAAACCGAATGGCATACTCCACCTGCGCCCGTGCCGCATTTTTCTGTGCGAACCCGATCAATTCCGGATCCCGATCACTCCCCGTAATCGCCGGTATATTCTTCACCCCGGCTCGTCGACGCAATGTCGCTTCCTCGACCTCTTCCATCCATTCCGTTGCATTGTGCCCTTTCCACGCATTAAGTCCCGCTGCTCCCGGCACAATCCCCGGGGCGATGTCCCCGGCAATCAGTGCCGCCTCGATGGCAATCGTACCGGCCCCGCACATGGGATCGACCAAGCCGGCTCCCGCTGGAAATGCGTCGGGCCATCCCGCACGAATCACCATTGCCGCGGCAACGTTCTCCCTCAGCGGCGCTGATCCCTGCTGAGCCCGGTACCCCCTGCGATGCAAAACCCCGGAACAGATATCCACAGCAAGCACGGCTTCTTCCCGGTTAATGCGGCAGTGCACGGTAATCCCGGGATTCCGGATATCCACCGGCGGCCGCCCTCCCGTACATGCGCGAATGCGATCGACAACGGCATCCTTGACCACCTGAGCGATAAACTCTGAATAATGCAGGGCCTCATTGCTTCCCGTCGCCTTCACCATGAATGGACAGGTTTCCGACATGTGCTTCATCCAGTCCACCGAGTACGCACCACGATACAGGGCATCACGAGTCGCGCCTGGAACGACCGCCAGATGATGAAGAAGCCGGCTCGCTAACCGGCTCCACATGAGCACACGGTACGCCACCCGAAGCGGACCGTTGAAACTGACACCTGCCTGGCACTCCCGCACATCGGTTCCACCCAGATTACGGATTTCTTCAGCCAACAACCCTTCCATGGCCAGGGGAACGGTGGCGAACCATGACCCATATTCCGCTGATTTCATTCGATTACTTATCCTTCCACCGGCTGAATGACAATGCTGGCGCTGGCACGAACCGATTCGATCAGGGCCTGAACGGCGTTCTTTTTCCGTTGTTCCAGGATATATTCACCCAGATCCCCGCGGACTTCTTCAAGGGTGGCCTGATGCGCAGGAGACACTTCGTTCACCTTGATCAGATGGTATCCAAACTCCGTGCGGACAATGTCACTGATCGTTCCTGCCGGTGTCGAGAACGCAACTGTCGCGAATGCCGGCGTCATTTGCTCTCGCGTGAACCATCCCAGGTCACCCCCCTGTTTGCTACTCGGACACTCCGAAAACGATTCCGCAATCGACTCAAATGATGCACCGGTCTCAATAGCATGACGGATTCGCTCCATTTCCGCATACTTGGCATCCTGAACGCTCTCAGTATCATCCGGATACACGCGGATCAGAATATGCGAAGCACGAATCCTGTCCGGTGCAAAAAACGCCTCACGGTTCTCTGAATAAAACCGAGCGATTTCTTCCTCTTCCGGCTTCGGAATACCCTGGAAAACTGACTCCATCAACGCTTCGAGCATCAGCGCACGCCGGGCTTCCTCACGCAATTCCTCCGGCGACAGACGCCGAAGCTCCAACTCATCCCGGAACTGCTGTCCCGTTTCATATCCATGCTGCGTCATAGCAATCTGATCACCAATCGCTTCTTCCGATACAGCCAAACCCCGCCGCTCGGCTTCACGCACAAGCAACTCCGTGTTGATCAGGTTTTGAAGCGCTTGCATTTCGAATTCCGCCCGGCGTTCCACCAGTGCATCCGGCGTCAGCCCTGCTCCCATGGTTGTTAAAAGATTCACGAGTTCCCGATGCATTTGATCCTGCGTCAGATTCACTCCATCCACCGTGACCACCATCCGACGACTGCCTTCCAGACCCAACTCCACAGCTCCGGGATCCGAACAACCGCTGCAAACAATCATCCAGCTCACCATGCAAAACGAACCGACGATGAATCCGACTCCATCCTTCACTCTGAAAAACTCCATATCCATATGTCAGGGTCTGCAATCCGCTGGATGAGATCGGATTCCAGCAATGCAGCGACGAACAGGACATCTGAAAGTGATCCGGTACCGGCCGGCCATCGAAATTCTGGTATTATTTCTACAATCGTTTCGCCCGGCAAAACACTCCGTGGTTCAAAAGAAAAAACCGGCAGCCAGGTCGGATAGTACCAGCTGCCACCGGCAAGGACAAGCACGCAGACGAGCCGGGCATCGCGCGATTCGGTTCCCGAGTTATTGATGATTGCATTCAACAAAAACGGCGATCCGGCGGAAAAATGATGATCAGGCATCCACAAGCTCAGCGTGATGGGTGGTGAGTACGGTGTTGGAGCGGGTGAATGGGTTGGCGGGCACGTACAGGTGGGAACAGGTGAATAAGTGGGAACAGGTGAATAAGTGGGAGCGGGTGAATAAGTGGGAGCGGGGGTAGACGTAGGGTAAGGAGTGTACGTTGGATACGGCGTGGGAGGTGTCGTTGTGGGTGATGGTCCGGTTGGGGTCGGTGTGAGGGTTGGTTCTGCTGTTTGTACGGTCAAACGCAAGATCCAGTCGCCGGTGAGTCCATAGAATTCGGCATAATGCCATCCGAAGTCCACGGAGTAGAGCGTATTGACATGCTGAGTAATGAAGTTGTCGGCATCGGAAAAGAATGATGGTGGTGGGTCCTGGAGAAACTCCAATCCGATGCGGACCGCGCCGGAAGTGATGGAGGGAATCCCAGCGCTGGTTAGGTTGATATCATTGATGGTACCGGCGGTCAGTTGAACAGTGAAAGGATCGATCAGTGCCATGTCGGGTGCTTCCGCGCCAGTGTCCACCCAGACATGCATGCGGAAGGTTCCGGTGGTTGTTCCACCGGGGGAGCCATCGCCAACGAGAACCTGGATTGACACGAAATCGAAGGGATATTCTGAGGGTTCGACGGAAAACGATGAACCGATCATCTCGCCCGCCAGGAAGCCGGCCTGGTAATTCGCCGGGTCGCCTGGAATATAAGCGTCGTGGGCAAGTTGGCGGACAGCGGAGCGGCAATCGTCCATTCCGGAGAAGGCGATATAGATTGCGAGGAAAATGGGGAGTGATCCTTTTATCTTCTTTATCATGGCAACCTCCTGACCTCCGTCTATATCCGAATTCCCGGAACAACTGTACCAGAGCCCGGGTAGTCGCTCAATCGGGTTCAGGAACGCCGCACCAGGTAGGGTCCCGCAATGAGGGCATCCAAATGGCTGGACTCGAAAGCTGCCAGGGCTTCGACGGGGGTTCGCACAATGGGTTCTTCATGCATGTTGAAACTTGTGTTGACCAGAGTTGGAATTCCCGACAAGTGGTAATAAGCGTCCAGAATTGCGTAATATCCGGGATTGTCCTGTTCGTGAATAATTTGAGGGCGTGCGGTTCCATCGACATGCACCACGGCGGGAGATTCCTGATGCATTTGGGGGGAACAAGCAAAGGTGATTGTCATGAACCGGGCCGTCCGTTCGGCTCCACGGTAGTTTTCATACCGATCAGCTGCAAAGGGTTCCATTGTGACAGGAGCGAACGGCATAAATTCAGTTCGGTTGAGTTGACGGTTCAACCAGTCGTTCACGGATGGGTCGCCGCAGTGATAAAGAATGGAACGATTACCCAGTGCGCGGGGGCCGAATTCCATCGCCCCGTCGAACCGAGCGATAACTTTGCCGGCGGCGAGGAGTTCGGCGACGGTCCGGGCCATGTTTGCCGGACAGGTATATGCGACCGATCGCTGGTCCAGGACATGGCGGATTTCATCGGGTGTATACGAGCAACCGAAATACATCGTGTCAGCAGCCGGTATCCGGGACCGGTTGGGATGACAGAACAGGCCGGCCCCCAGTGAGAGACCGCAGTCGGTCATCGCCGGCATGACGAACACAGATTGAAAGCCCATGGCTTTGACGCGACGATTGACCGAAACATTGGCAAAAACACCACCTGCCAAGCAGATTGAAGAGGTCTCGATATCGGGAATCGTCCGGCGGATCAGTTCTTGCACCTTCTGTTCCGTCAGCCATTGAATGGAAAAGGCGATGTCCTCCCGGGAATACCGACCGAACCGGGTCTGGCGCATTTCCCGGAGTTTTTGCAGGCCCTCGGGTTCAATCACCTGATAGGCTTCGGCCGGACTGAGAATCCGGGAACGATCCGACACCCAAGCTTGATCCAGATAATCCCGAAGATCTGCGATGCAGTCCTCATGGTATTTCCCATACGCCGCCAGCCCCGTGACCTTGCCGGGATGGCGGATCGGGTGAAAACCGAGCATGGCAGTGACTTTTTCGTAGTCCCGACCGACCGTCACATCGTTGTGGAAAAACGTGCAGACCGATTCGAGTCCGCCCGTTCGGGATCCACGGTAAAACGCACAGGACAATCCATCGCCTTCTCCGTCCAACGTCATGATCCAGGCACGATCGAATCCGCTATGATAAAATGCGCCGGCGGCATGCGCCCGATGATGCTCCACATTCTCAACCGGCCACTCCGGATCAATCCCCGTATCCTGCACATGCGCTTCGAGTGACCGGCCGGAAAACAGTTTATTGAGACCATTTTTTACCCAGATCGAAAACCGGGGTGCTGCGCGACGATGGGCAAAACTGGTTACAAAAAAACGCAGTTCCCGTACCAGTTTTTCACGCATTCGCATCCGAGCCGTTGCCAGATATGAGACATTCCGTCCAAAGCGATCGAGAACAAAAGCCAAACTCTGAGCCGGAAATCCGGCGAACATTTTCTGCCGATTGAAACGCTCCTCCCCCGCTGCAAACAACACTCGACCGTCCGCATCCATTACTGACACATTGCAATCATGACCGACATGGATTCCGAGAAAATACGGCGACTCCATCATTCGGTTTCTCCCAGAGCGAACGGATCGGACTCGGGGCATTGGATGGCATTGTCCGGCGTTATAATCTGCCAATCGATGGCATGCCGGCTCGTCACTCGGGTTCCGGGAAGGATCAATGAATGGGAGATGTTGATGGGGTGTTCAATCACGGCGTCGGCACCGATCACACTGGCAGATACGGTGGACCCGGGTGCAAGCGATGCCGTGGGATGGATCATCTGATCCATTGCCTGAATTTTCAGCATAGCCAGATTGCAATACAGCAGATCTTCTGGAACGGTCACGTTCATATCCCATTGGACCGTTTCTTCCGGATAAACCGGGTATCCGTCATCGATGAGGATCTGGATAGACGTGGTGATCTCGTATTCGTCCCGCATGGCGGTTCGCGGTGTACGGCGGATCGCATCGAAAATAGGTAGATCAAAGAGGTATATACCACATCCCTTCAGATTATCCTGCACATATCTGGGTTTTTCTACGACTTTCAGCACGCGGTTGTCCGGACCGATAGTCACGGAAAAATTGCGCCGTACCATTTCTTTCCTGGATTCGCGTTTGACAGCCAAGACAGCGGCGGCTTGTTTGTCAAACAAGGTCCGAACCATGATATCCAGATTCTGAGACATAAAAAAGATGTCCCCGAGAAACAACATCATTGGTCCATCCAACTCGTCTTCCAGTTGATAAACGGCATGGGCGATACCCAGCGGTTTTTCCTGAATCACATATCGGATTTCAACACCCAGATCCCGGCCATTGCCGAATTCCTCCATGATATACCGGCCCAAATGCCCGACAACGATTCGGAATTTTCGAATACCAATCGCTTTCATCATGTCAATCTGGTGGGCGATAACCGGTCGATTACATACCGGCAACAATGGCTTCGGCATATCGATGCTCAGCGGACGAATCCGGGCTCCGGTACCGGCTGCCAGGATGACACCATACACATTGTTCCGGCTGCTCTCCATGCAACTACTCATTACAGACTCCGGATAATCCCCTTTTTATACAGCGTGATTTTACGCCGTAAATAGGCCAGGAAAACCAGCATCCGCCAGGCGGTTCGAAATGGAGCCAGACTGGATTGACCTCCCGCCCGCGGATAATGCCGGACCGGGCATTCCCGAATCACCCAACCCAACGCATGCGCTTTCAACACAATTTCCGTCGGCAATTGAAACCCCCGAGCCTCCAACGGCAACGTATGAAGAAGAGCACCCCGATACAGTTTAAGAGCACAATTCGTATCCCGATAGGAAACCGAAAACAGAATACGGATCATCCGGTTCATTACTCGGTCGGCGAAAACCTTCAGCAGCGAATCCTTTTTCCCCTGGCGATACCCAGTCAGAATGGCCACATCATCGGAAAAAAACGGCAACATGTCCCGAATATCCGCGATATCGAACTGACCATCGGAATCGAGCGAAACGATGATGTCACCAGAAGCGGTATCCATTGCCCGGGCCAGCGCAGCACCATATCCCTGGTTCGGGGAATGCGTGATCACAACGAGATCTGGAAACTCCTGCTGTAATCGCAGAAGAATCTCACCCGTCGCATCGCGGGAACCATCATTCGTGACGACGACTTCGCTGATGTCGGCGCAATCCCGCAACACTTCGAAACAGTACCGCACGGTTTTTTCAATGGTCTCGGCTTCATTAAACGCGGGCATGACAGCAGATAACTTCATACGTTCTCCCGGTCTGTGGACCGGCGTTATCGTAGTCGGCACACCAAGTTGTGTCAACCTGCTGGAACGGTTCTCTCCCCCCCTCTGCGAGCGTCGACCACCCGATCGCAAACTCTATACAAACAAGCCTGGATCAGGTATCCTTCTCGGTGTTCGTCCGGTCAAGGTCCATCATCCGGAACACGGAATAATCCAGTAGCAACCACAGGACCGAGCCGGATTTCTATCATGCATGCTCCTCAATGAAGGAACTCGACCCGATGAATTCGGAAACGTGCGAGCTGACCGTCATTATTCCGGTCCTGAATGAAGAACGAACCATCGATACGATTCTAGATCGTGTCCTGGCACTGCCCATCGATCTGGAAGTCATCGTTGTCGATGATGGATCCACCGATGCAACCCCGGAGATACTCCAGCGGCGTACGGATTCCCGCCTGAGCGTGCTGAGGCATCCGGTCAATCGCGGGAAAGGCGCAGCCATTCATACTGCAATTCCAAGTATCAAGGGCAGGTTCACCGTTATCCAGGACGGTGATCTGGAATATGACCCTTCGGATTTCCATCGCATGCTGGAAAAGGTGAAATCGGAAGAAGCGCAGGTCGTCTATGGATCCCGGATACTCGGTAAACAACCGATGTCCTATTTGAGATACTGGCTGGGCGGAAGAGGCATCACCCTCTTTACCAATTTCCTGTTCGGATCGCATATCACCGATGAACCGACCTGCTATAAAATGATCGATTCCTCATTGTTGAAATCCCTCGATCTGTCCTGTCCGGGATTTGAATTCTGTCCGGAATTGACCGGGAAAATCCTGAAACGGAAAATCCCTATTCATGAAATTCCCATACACTATCATCCCCGCACCCTTGAGCAGGGAAAAAAAATCCGCTGGACAGATGGTTTGATTGCGTTGTGGACGTTACTGAAAATCCGGTTGACGGGTCGTGTGTCGTTTTTCCAGTCCTCCGAACCCTCCGATCGGCTGGACATCTGATGCCTGTAGCATGGAAATCGCATCGATAATCCGGCGTTGAACGTCCTGCCAATACTCGAAATTGTCGCACAAGCGCTCGTAATCCTGTGGTTCATCGACATCCAGCGACGCTGCGCTGTACGGTGTTTCGATCAAGCGGAGTTGCGTCATAAAAATGCGACTCAACAATCGTTCGAATTCCGGGATTCTGATGAACCGTTGCAGATTACCTGCGAGCCGGTCCATGCCATGCCGTTTCAACACCGCCACAGCCTGTAGCATGATCACCATACGGATTGTTTGAAACCGGCCGCTGAGTCGGAGCAGTTTCCAGGCAACGGCAATGACATTATGCCATTCGGTCATTTTCCGCACGCCAAAGCTTTCCTGGATCAGTTCCTTGTTTCCGACCCGGTTGGGTGCCACCACGATCAGGTTGGCCGCCCGGAGTTCCGCCTCACGGAAAGACAAATACGGCCGTTGGATTCCGGGGGATCCGTTGGGACCGTTAGAAAAGTGCTTCAGAGTATCTGCCGAAGAGACTCCAACAAAAAAATCACCCTCATAGAGCGTGCTGCGATCGATAAAATCGTCGACTGCGGCTGCCGTCAGTAACGGGATGTCGCATCCGGTGACGAAAATCGATTTTTTAAAGCGATTCTCCCAGTCTACGAAAAATCGGTATAGGCTGTCGTCCCGAAAAACAATTCCGTCTCCCGTTTCGCACAACACATGGCCTTCGGCAAGCAAGGTTTCGATTCCCATCTTGCCCATAAACCATTCCTGTTGTTCAAACCGGAAACGGAATGCATCGAATCGTCTTTCCATGATGGCCATGACGGAACCCCGGTGAAGTTTTCGTTTTTGCAGTCGTTCCATTTGACCGGCCACAGCAGCATATACTGAATGGATAATGTGAAGATGCACACGTTTTTTTATCGGAATGTGGCCCGCAAGCAGGAGTGTATCGATTTTACGGTTGATAGGAAGATTGTTGCCATCGGGAAACGTAGCCAGGAATCCGTTCCAGACATTTTCCAGCACGCGGCTGCGCTGCTGAACCAGGATCAGGCGCTCCGGATAATCGGTCTTCAAATCCGCCAGAGCCTGCTCCAGTTCGTTGCGTGGACCCACGACGACGACACGATCGAGTCGTCTGCTTTCCAGGCACGCCTGAACGACATATGACACGAGTGGCCGATTTTTCAGCATCAGAAACGCTTTGTTCTGGTCCTGAATCAGCCGTTTCGGATTCCGGTGGGTCCCTGCCAGAACCACCGCATCCAGTGTCAGTAAATGGTTAGACACGCCGCATCCTCCCCAATCAACGCCAACGCTTCCCCGGCAAGGTACAACGATCCGATCACAAGAACAACCCGCCTCCGTCCGCTCCCGGAAACCGCTGCACTCATCGCCGCTTCGAGACATTCTGTCGGGGTAACCACGAGTCCGCACCGCTCGGCGATTCCCGCTAATACCTCCGGTAACAAAGAACGGCTACTATGGTATGCCGTTACGATAACCCGATCAGTATATTCCCTCATCACCTGAAGCATTGCCTGCGCATCTTTATTTGCCGGAACCGCAGTAATGATGTCCAGAACATGATCCGGATATAGCTCGACCAGCGAGTTTAAAACAGCCCGGACCGCCCGGGGATTATGCGCTCCATCAATCACCAGCACCGATTCGTCATGTTGAGCATCTGAACCATCAACCCGTAAAATCCTGCCGAGTTTCATGGTACTGAACGGGCGAATCGTCAACCGGCCCGGCCATCGAACCTGCCCGATACCCGATCGGATCGCATCGGTATCCCAGTCAATGGCGTTTCGATGAGCCAATTCCGCTATGACGGCCAGTGCTGTGCGACAGTTTTCCAGTTGAAACCGTCCGGGCAACGGTAAAACGAGGTCCCGGATAACCCGGCCGGCCACGCGTGCCGAAAACGCGGTACCATTCGGCGAAAAAACCACTTCACTGACAGGT
>JAFGMN010000334.1 GCA_016927515.1 candidate division CSSED10-310 bacterium
ATGCAGGGCGTGGCCGACCGGCTGGCGGACCCCGTTCGGCCCGCTATCCGGCTAAATCGCCGGGTGGTTCACATCGATCCCGACCGGCATGCCGTCACCCTCGATTCCGGAGAAAGTCTCGACTATGCGACGCTTATTCTCACGAATCCGCTGCCGGAAATCGTTGCTATGACAGAGAATCTGCCCGATGCGTTGCGAAACGATGCCCGGCAGTTGGAGTATTTATCGGTTCTCTGTGTCAACATCGGTGTCCATCGGCCCCGGCTTACGGATAAACACTGGATTTATTTCCCGGAACCGGCGTTTCTGTTTCATCGGGTTTTCGTTCAGGGCAATGCCGGTCCCGGCGTTTGTCCGGATGGCTGTTTTTCCTACACCGCCGAAATGACATACACGGCCAGCAAACCCATCGATTTTTCCGATGCCGGATGTCAAACCATCGACGGCTTGATTCGTGCGGGCCTGATGGATTCCGGAGATCCGGTGGATGTCGTGGACCTCATCGATATTCCCGTCGCGTATATCGTTCCCACGCTGAATCGCGGTCCCGTCGTCGATTCCATTCGGAGATGGTATGCACAGCACGATATCCATCTGCTGGGCCGGTTTGCCGAATGGGAATACTATAATATGGATCATGCCCTCAATGCCGGCTGGGCTCTGGCCGACTCACTCAACGGTACCCAATGAACCGGTTGCTTCGCGGCTTGACCCTCGGAATCCTGTCCGCGGATACCGGTATACGGGCCGCCGCTGCCCGGATCCGCCTGGCTGTTCAACCCATCACTCCATACGGCCCGGCATCCCCCGCCATCGATACGCTGAGCTTCGTATCATACTCCATTACACCTTGGTATGGAGTGTGGCAGAGACCTCAGCAATTCGCTACCCGCTTTGCCCGGAATCACACGGGTATCTACGTCGATCCGATGGGTCTTCAGCACGTCATCGCCGGAGAAGCGCCGGCGGAGATGACTCGGCATGATGACCGTCTTACTGTCTTCTGTCCCCGTGTTCTTCCGATGGGGAAAACCCGATCCATGATCATCGATTTCAACGATGCGCTCATTATCCGGCAACTCGATCGCATGATTCGATCGATGGACCTCGACCGCCCCGTTCTTATTACCAATACCCCTCTTGCGGACCGGATTGCGGAACACTATCCCTGGCGGGCTGTGGCGTTCGATGTGATCGATGATTTCACCCAGTGGGCCTGGTCACCCGCGGACGCGACGATTCGCGAACAGCACCTGTTCCACCGGGCGGATACCGTTTTCACCGGAACATACAGTCTTTATGAAAAAAAGAAATCGTTTCATCCCGATACGGAGTTCATCCCCTGCGGTGTCGAAATCGATCATTTCAGCCGAGCTAACGACCCGGATCTGCCGATCCCCGACGATATGATCGAAATCCGCAAACAGGGACCCATCATCGGTTACTTCGGCGGACTCAACGAACGGATCGATGCGAATTTGCTCGTCCATCTCGCCGAGTCCATTCCAACCGCATCCGTCGTCCTCCTGGGTCCCGTTTTCGCCGATTTCGGTCTCAGCGATTTCACCGATAAATGGGCATCTCTGCTGCCCTATCCACACAGCCCAGGATTTCGACTGAAATCGAAACCGAACAACCTGCACATCATGGGCATCCGGAAATACGCCGAACTGCCCGCATACCTGAAAGCCTTCGACGTCTGCCTCCTACCCTACGTAATCAGTGACGCCACCCGGGATATCCACCCCGTGAAAGGGCTGGAATACCTCGCAGCGGGCCGGCCGGTGGTTTCAACCCCCCTACCCGATGTCATCCGATTCTATTCCGGCGTTGTCGATGTAGCCGAAACCCCCGAACGATTCTCCACCATCGTCAGAACACACCTGGATCACCCCGATCCCCAAAAAGACCATGACCGTCGAATGTTTGCTGCTCCAAGATCCTGGGATAACATGGCGAAACGCATGCGCGAAAAAATTTTGATGGCATGCGGTCTTTCGGTTACGGAGGTGCCCGATCATGTCACATAAAATTGTCATTGCAAACTCCGTCGGTGTCGATCGGAACGGCCGGTACATTATTCATTCGCCCAGCCGCTGGACAACGAGTGTTGATCAAAATCCATTCACATGGTATCCTTGGGAACTGGCCTATCTGTCCGCTCTGCTGAAACGAGATACCCATTGTACTGTGAAATTCGTCGACGGCTGCCTGGAACGGCTGAATGGTGACGATTACGCCGCCCGGATTATCCCTGAAAAACCGGATTTTCTGGTCATGGAAAGTTCTACCCGGACCATTCGTGACGATATGGACATGGCCGTCCGGGTTAAGGAATCAACCGGTGCCCGATTGATTTTCTGTGGTCCCCATCCTGCCGTTTTTCCCGAAGAGACACTCCAGACTGCGGATTTTGTCTGTCAGGGCGAATACGAGATGACCGTTCTGGATATCGTGTCGGGAAAGGATCCCGCCGATATCCCCGGCCTGTTTCCGAACCCCCGCCGAAAAATCATCAGCGATATCAATATCCTGCCTTGGCCCGAAGATGAGGATGTCCGCCGGATCGATTACGGAACGCCCGGCATTCCGGGAACGAATTATTTGGAAGTTCAAATGTATGCCAGCCGCGGCTGCCCATTCCAGTGTAATTTCTGTGTTTGCGGAAATCTCTATTATGATCGGCCCAACTGGCGTCCCCGTACCATTGCGGACGTCATGGCAGAAATTGCCTATTTGAAGCGGAAGTATCCCGAGATGGAGGGCGTCTTTTTCGATGAGGAATCTCATAACCAGGATCCTCGTCATTTCGACCGGTTTCTGGATGCCGTGATCGAAAGCGGTCACAACGATCTGCATTACGTGGCCATGGGCAGCTATGCCTCCCTGACACCAGAACTCATCCGGAAAATGAAACGGGCCGGGTACTACCAGGTGCGCGTTGGGATCGAAACCGCCAGTGAACAGGTCGCCGATGGCATTGGCCTGCGGGGGAAATTCGATATCGATCATCTGCGCCGAGTGTTACAGATGGCACGGGACGAAGGGATCGAAACATACGGCACATTCATCTTCGGAGCACGGGGTTCGACGGTGGCGGAAGATCAGAAAACCATCGATTTAATGCGGGACATCATCCGTGACCGTTTGTTGACGGAATTGCAGGTATCGATTGCCACGCCGCAGCCTGGCACGCCGTTTTACTGCTGGGCGGATCAGAACGGATATCTCGTGACGAAGAACTGGGAGGACTATGATGGCGGCTGCGGTTCCGTCGTCAGTTATCCAGACTATTCGAAAGCGCAAATCGATACGATGTTCCAGAAAGCGGTGGATATCGGCCGTGTCTATCGCGGTCTGCAGGAAGCCCGGCGCGACGGTTGGATCACCGTTTTTCAACGGGCGCATAACCGGGTCGGCACACTGGGCATCATCCGGGCCGGAATGAACGTGCTGAAGAGCCGTCTGACGGGACGCTAATCGAACCGGAGGGATCTATGGACCGCCGGCTGACGGTCATTTTTATTTTGCTGTTCGTCCTGTACCTGAGCGGCACCCGGTTCAGTCTCGATGGATATGAACTGGAGTATGTCCTGTCGGCCATGAATGTGGTTCACGGAAACGGTCCGTCACTGGCTCCTGGCTACACCGATTGCCCAGGCATTCACGATACAACGGGACCCATCCCTGTCTACCCACGCCAAAACCTGCTTCAGACAGTCCTCTCCGTTCCACTCTACGCTACTGGGGCAGTCCTGTTCGGCGAACAACCGACCATTCCGAATCGCGGCGGTTACTGGAATCTGCCATGGGGGCCGGTTGCCGCCGTGTCATGCCTGAATCCACTGCTGGCTGCGCTCATTGCCGTCTGGACGGCGCTGTTGGCTGGAGAGTTCGGCATCGCCCCGCATCAGCGTCCCCGGATCGCTGTCGTAACTGGAACTATGACAATGATCTGGCATTACGCCGGATTGGGCATGGAAATCCTGCACACAGCGGTGCTGACCGGGTGCGTCCTGGCAGCAATCCGGTTCCGGTTCACTGGTCGCAATCGCTGGCTTATGGCCGCCATCATCGGCATTGTCGCTCTTCCGAACTGCAAGAAACATTCGTTTATTTTCATCGTACCGGTCATTGTCTATCTCGCGTGGGCCGCCACCCGGCATCATTCCCATACCGTCTCCCGAGCAGTGATCGGGACAACTCTCGCCGCTGCTGTTCTCGGCGGCATCTGCATGGTCATCGGAGCCGTCATTCGGTTCCAGGCCGATCCCTTCCTGTTTCCCTCCCTGTTACGCAATATCACAGCCAGCGGGTTTAAATCTGTCGACCTGCTCGCCGGATTGACACTGTCCCCCGGGGAAGGCCTGTTCGTGTTCAATCCGATTCTGCTGTTCGCTGCGGCGGGCTGGCCCTCATTCAACCGGGCCTATCCGGCCGAAGCCCGGTTATTCACAGCCTTCACCGTGATTCTTCTGGTTGTGCTGTGGCGTATTCCATACATATTGATCGATGAAGAGTGGGGACCTCGTTATCTTGTCTGTCTCCTGCCGATGATGATTGCCGCCGGCGCTCCCCGACTCATTGCACACCGGAAAGGGATTGCGAAAATTCTCTTTGTCGCTGTCATCTGTATCAGCCTTCTGGTTCACTGGGTCAGTGCGATGTATCTCGGGTTCAAGATTGTTGACGCTTCCCTCGGTGTCAGTATTACGGATTACATGGTGACCGTGTTCTTGCCATCGCAATCGCAGATGTATGTGATGATGACCTGTTTCGGATCCCATATCCGATATCTGGTCACAGGGGAGCATGGCTTGCTGATTTATCGCCAGTACCGGACGTATACGGGCCGGGGAGGCGATTTCCTGATCCATCGGCTGGATCTGGGTAGCTACGATTATCCGGCAGGCGGTCTGTTCACGATCCGGTGGGTTCTGAACGAAATGGAGCGGCCGTCGTTTTCTGAACAGCGTGCGTTTCTCATCCGGGTCACCATGGATCTGCTGCTGCTGGCAGGCCTGGGCTGGGTATCCTGGATACGGCGGAAAAATCAACCCGACGGGTCGATCATCGGACCAGATCCGGTGCGTTGACGAGGTGGTTATCGGTTCCGATATGGACACTCAGGTCACCGGCCTGTCGAGCGTACCGCCCATCGGATAGGAACCGGAGACGGGGTTCCATGCGGGCAAGCAGCCGGCGGTTTCCGGTCCGAACAGCGGCTTCAGCCAGAAGCTGATATCCGAAATAGTTATCGAGGGCGATTTCAGACCAGGCCTGTGATGCCCGGTGAACACAGTACTGGACCATCGGGTACCTTTCCTGGTTGAGATAGACATACCCGAGGTAGTTATGCAGCATCGCCTGTTGCGGATTCACGGCAAGAGCATGATACAGCAAACGCTCCGCTTCATCGAAGCGACGCGAGCGGCACAGGTCCAGTACGGCGGCGATGACGGTGTTCACGTGGAGCGGGTAGTTCCATGCCGCACCGATCAGGGCGCGTCGCCCTTCACCGGCGTACTGCGATGCCGACAGGAACTCCACCGCTTTCAACAGATAAGGCATTCTTTTTTCGATCAGGGCTCCCTTGCAGAAAAAGGAGCCGCTGAATACAACACCGTCACCGAGCAGTTTTTCGCGAACGTCGGGATTGACGTCCCAGTAGGGATCATCGATGTAAGCCGGGTTCAATAGCAGCGCGCTCCACAAATCGTTGATTGCCGGATCATGATAGCCCAGCCGCCATTCCAGGATGCCCAGGTGAAACCGGATCCGGCCATCGGGATCGTATGGTTCGAGATTTCGGGCGGCTTCCAGTTGATGCAACGCGTCTTCGAATTGCCGATTTTCGACCCTGTCCATCGCCAGGTGAAAGCGGTAAAAACTGTAATTAGGGCAGAGGTTGACGGCGGTGAGCAAGGACCGGTATGCCTCCGCGGGTTGCTGCATCTGCTTATGACACAGTGCGATATAATAATGGGGATGTGCATTCAACGGCTCCAGCCAGGCCGCCCGTTGAAACCGTTCCATGATCTGCGGCCAGTTCCGGGAACCGAGCATGGCCTGGGCCTGGTTGACGGATCGTTCCGAGAGCCAGGGCAATGCGCAGAAAACGGTTGCCGTGGTGACAGCGGCGATACGGGGCCACTTCGGGATTCGAATCGTATGCTGATTGCGCACGTTCGGGGTGGCATGATAGGCGGCGGTGATGGCCACGAACACCATCAGGAATGTGCCGGTATCCTGGGCATGAAGCCGGTAGTTGAAAAACAGGTCGATCCAGATGCCCAGGCTTAATGCGAGGGCAGTCCGCTGTTCCAGCGATCGAGGACGTCGGCCGGGCAGTGTGCAGATCAGCAGAAACGTGATAAACAGCACCAGACCGATGATTCCCAATCCTGTCAGGATATCGATATACGCATTGTGGGCTTCAAACAAAAATTGGCGTGTAGCAACCTCGCCGGGTCTGACAAAGCCCAATGCTTTCGGATAGATATACCGGTTGGTTCCCAATCCATAGCCCGTGAACGGGCGTTCCCGGATCAGATCAATAAAGACACGCCACGCATTCCATCGCAGGCTCGATGCCGTATCGAACAGAGACATCAACCGATGGCGTATTTCCGGTCGAAACCAAGCGCTGGCAACACCGATCCCCGAGATGAGACCGGTCAACACCAGAATTAAGCGCCGGAGGAGCGGTTCCCGCACCATCCATAGGGCTGCCAGAGAATACACCATGATGACGATATAGCCCTGCCGGGAAAAAGAAAACAGCAGCAGGTACGCAACCGCACAGGCCAGGCCCGTGAGGACCGTTGCGGTCATAGCCGTCCGCCTCCGCTGCAACGGCAGAAACCACAACGGCAGACTCATTAAAAGATAAAAGATGACATAATTGGGATGCCGCTCGAAAACGTAGAATCGAAAACCCATCGCATCAGCCGAACCCAACGCGATTATCCGCTCGAGCAGGGCGAAAGCGGCGGCAATGAGGGTGACTCCTGCGACAGTGAGAAGCAACGAAATGAGCGCATTGCGCCGCTCCGGCCGGGTCAGGATAGTGGAAACCTGGATAAAGATCATGCTGTCGAACAGCAGAATTCCGGCATGCCGGATGGACATGTAGGGATAGACGGACCAGATGCCGCTGATGAGGGCCAACAGAGACAGTGCCACCCAGACGGCGAAAGCGAGATGGATCCGGCGGGGCACTTCGGTGAAAAAGCGGCCGCTCAGAATCGTGTGAATCATGCCCATCAGACACGCTGCCAGGGTCCACAGATTCCGCTGCAGATTGAGTTCCGTCAGCGGAGCCGATGTCAGTCCCAGGGTCAGGATCAGCCATCCGAGCGCGGCGTCGCCCTTCCGCATCCGGTGCGTCGTGAATCCAATGACGACAAGGACCATCAGAAGCAGGGTGATCCGCCGCGTGGGGAAGTCCGCCAGTATTTCCAGCGCACAACC
>JAFGMN010000036.1 GCA_016927515.1 candidate division CSSED10-310 bacterium
CAGAGGAAAATAATCCGCAGACCCCGGACATGACCGCCAGAGCCACGCCAGCCATCCAGCCCGACATCCCACCATAGACGATCATGGAGTGAGTTACCCAGGAAAACGAGACAGCGAACCCGATGGTGAAAAAGGCCAATGAGACCCAAAAAACACGGGGCAAGCGCATGCCGTCGACAGTTTGAATCAGCGGGATCAATGCGACCCATACACCGACGCTCCAGTCATACCGGGGAAACGCACACCCAAGTGTCACCGCTCCGGCAGCAAGCAGTAGCCAACACAGCCACGCCCTACGGGCCAACAGGTGAACCGTTTTTGCCATGATCAATCCGTTTCCAGTCCGATACAGCGAAGTCCGGGTCGATCGATCGGGTATGACACTGAATGCACTTTTTCTGCGCACTGCAGGGCATACAGGGCTCCGGCCATGTTTCGCCAGGATGCTCCACATGCATTTTCAGCGGTCCATGACACGATTCACACCCTACTCTTTCTTCGATGGTTCCCGTGGAATGGCACCGTGTACAACTTCCGCCATGAGGCGGGGATGCCCGGTCGGCCGCGGTCAGAAAACGGCCATGGGGTGTCGATTCCCACACCCGATATATCGAAGGGTGGCAGGCAATGCAACGGTCTGAACCGGCAAATTCATCAGAAAAGCGTTCCATCACCGAGCGCTCCACCGTGTACGGACGCCGATCTGCCAATCCCCGAACCGCCCGGTGGGGATCCGGATCGCGACAGGCTCCTCCAGTCAAAACCAAACACGCAAAAAAGGCGGATCCGATGATCCGCCTCAGTTGTTTCTTCCGTGTGTTCAATGGTACGGCTCGAATCGAACGATCACACCGCCTGAACACCCTTTATCTCGGGAATCTGCTCCTTGAGTGTCCGTTCCACACCCATCTTGAGCGTCATCGTCGCACCGGGACATCCCGCACAGGCGCCACGGAGACGAACCTTGACGATACCATCCACGATATCCACCAACTGGACATCTCCACCATCCGCCTGAAGATAGGGCCGGATTTGACCCAGAGCAGCTTCCACTTTACTCTTCAATGCTTCATTCATCTGTAGACCCTCCGAAGAATTGGTTCGCGGTCACTGGTACAGCGTTTACCATATCTTTCCCGGGAAATGCAATTCCGGAAATCGCGGAACGGTTCCGGTCGCACAATGCACGCATGGAGATCGTGTTGACCGTTCCCCTAAATCCAACTATTTTATACACAGGAGGTACGACATGGTAAAAAATAAATGGGTATCCGGGTTGGCTGCTCTCCTGTTTCTGCTGCCGGTCACTGCCGCCGGGCAGGACACAGACCCACCCCTCGATAGGGTCAACGGCTATGCCTTGATCATGGCCAACGGAACCAAGATTAAAATTTCCGAGTATCTGGTCGATCCCGAAAAACAGACCGTCTTTTTTAAAAGCGAGCGGTCCGGTCTGTCAGCGACATTTCCCCTCGAGCGGATCTGCCGGGTCGTGCGCTATGACTCGCGGCTGGCGGATGTGCCGGACGACGCTCTGCCTCTGTACATCCCGGAAAAAACCTCCGAATACCGTGAAGACGGAGGAATTCCCGTCCTATTCAACGTCAGGAAAACCATCGTCGGCAGCGGTGGGAGCAGCGGCGGAGGAACCTCCGGATACTCCCGAGCCGGTGGAAACCGGTCCTCGAACTATCGAAACAATTACCGAGCTTCCTCGGCAACAGGATCCAGCAGTGGTCTGACCGGTGGGTCAACAAGCTCATCGGGCAAAACCAGCGGCTATTCCGCCGGCTCATCCTCCTCGGGCTCTTCATCCAGCTCAGCAGAGAGCTTCATGAACGCCCTGTTCGGAGGCAAAAACTGACTCCCTGATGCGAATCTCTCAAGGAGCACATATGGACAGACTTAATCGATTCGGCATTCTGATCGCGATTCTTGTTTTTTTTCTCCTGATGATGTGCTTCAACGGATACAGCACGGATGACGCCTACATCAGTTATCGGTACGCCCAGAATCTGGCCGATGGCCATGGACTGGTTTACAACCCACAGCAAGCCCCGGTTGAGGGCTACTCGAATTTTTTGTGGACTATTATCCTTGCCGGAGCAGCTTTCGTTCTGCTGCCGCTCCCCGAAACCGCCAGTTTCCTCAGTGGATTATTCGGTTTTGGGCTGATCTTGCTGGTCGCAATCTGGGGAAAGCGCCAGCGGGAATATCATCCGGCGTTCGTTCCGGCTATGCCGATGACACTTCTTGCAATCACACCCGCTCTGGCTTTGTGGGCGACCACCGGGATGGAAACCACTTTTTTTGCATTCCTTCTGGTTCTCGGAGCCGTTCTGCTGACAATCGAGGAACGCCATGAATGGATTGGTATTTTATCCGGTCTCGCATTCGCCCTGGCAGCGCTGACCCGACCGGAAGGAATTCTTCTCGGCGGCATCATCATCGTCGTGAGTTTCATCGAGTGCAGTGAATGGGGAACACGATTCATCGCAAGCTTGATCCGGCTGGTTGTTTTCCTGCTTCCTCCCGTCCTGCATATCCTCTGGCGGAAATCCTACTACGGCCAATGGTTACCGAACACATTCCATGCAAAGACATCCGCTGGTACTCAGCTTGTCAATCATGGTCTGGATTACGTGACAGGATTCCTGACACAAGGCGGTGGTATCCTTCTGCTGCTCGTTATTCTCGGTCTGTTTGTAAGACCCAAAATCGATGGTCTATGGACAATCCTCGTGCTAACCGTGGTGCATTCCGCCTACGTCACGTGGGTGGGTGGCGATTGGATGCCGGGTAATCGGATGTTTCTCCCAATCATTCCGTTTTTAGCCATGGGTGCCGGAGTTTTTGTAAACAAGGCCAAAGACGTCGGGCCGCAGTTCGCCATCATTCTGTGTATCGTTGTCAGCCTGAGCATATTGATTCCCGGGGTTATCGCTCAGGCCAACTTCATGAACCACTCCGTGATGGCACAGAAGCTGCTGGGCGACGAGCCGGCGGTGGATGTGCTCAAGGAACTCGGACTGCATTTGCGGGAAGTGTCAACGGGAACCGAAACCGTCGCGGTGGTCCCGGCCGGCAAAGTGCCTTACTATTCCGGCCTGAGGGCTATCGACATGCGGGGCCTGTGTGATTCACACATCGCCCGGCAGGAAGTGGTAATCGATCCGAATCATCAACTGGTCGGTCATTTAAAGCGAGATCCCGAGTATGTCCTCAGTAAAAAGCCGGATTTCATCGTTTTGGCCGGCGCGCGATTGAAGCGTGGAAAGGACGGGCCGGATACGAGCCGCCTCGACAATACTCCGGTCCTGGATAAATGGTCGATCACACAGTTTCCCGAATTCAAGGAAAACTACAAGGAAGTCATCGTTCCCCTTCCCCGCGGATACAAGGATCTCGTTTATTACAAGCGGATGATTGAATCCTCCCGGCTATCGGAATCGCCGGAAGGGATGTAGCAGACCATCAGAGTCGGCGCTGGAACCAGCCCTTACATTCCCGGAAGAATGTCCGCCAGCCGAATTGCTGGATCAGGTACTGTGCGTATTCGATAAAATACCGGGGGGTCTTTTTCAATTCGGCACGCTCAGGACTTTGTCCGGTCTGCACCGACCTCAGGCATCCCTCGATCAGTTTTTCAATCTGATCGACGTTGGTATCCCACCGAAACGTTTGCATCTGCTTCCGGGCACCCTCCGACAGGATCTGCCTGAGCCTTTCGTCTTCCACAATCCGGACGACCGATTCCGTCACATCATCGATGGAATCAGCCAGCATACCGGAATAGCCGGACATAACAACCTCCGGGTGAGCACAGACATTGAGTGCGACCACCGGCGTTCCCTGGTATTGGGCTTCGACGAGTGGAAGGTTGAATCCCTCCCAAACTGACGTATTGACAAACAAATCAGCCGCCGCATACAACCCACCCATCGCCTCGCTAGGCACATTGAACACAGGAATTACTCCCGCCCGGCGTAACAAATCCGCCGCGCTGCCGTCGCCCCGTCCAGCAGCGACAATCACCGCATTCCGGCAGCGTTTCCGCACCTTCGGCGCCAGTCTCAGCAGCTCACCCAGTCCTTTATACGGCTGCGGATCCTTGACAGGCTGAATCCGCCCGACCCAGAGGATTACGACATCCCGAGGCCGGATACCCAACTGAACACGCCAATCACGAACCGCGTCACGGGAGGCTATCGGATAATGATCGGCACCGTTGTGGATCACTGTCGTCGATCGGGCAACATCCGGAGGTAAACCGGATCGGATGAATTCTGAAATGGCAACAATGCCGTCCCCTGGCCGGGTGGCGCGGAAGGTTCTGTGCTGCCGCTTCCGGGTCTGAGCATCCAGGGCCCGTCCCTGGCGATATTTAAAATAGCGGCCGGGTGGGGAGCCGTGTTCAACCATAATGACAGGTGCCGGTAGGTAGGTGAGCCAGTAGTAAAACGGAGGCGTGTGAATCATCCAGACATCGATTGGCTGCTGGTTCATGATTTCAAATGAACGGTGCATAAATTCGGGTGAAAAGTACTGAACCGGATCATCACCTTCCCTCGTCAGCGGCTCGATCCGGTAGGGCTGGTTGTCGTACATTTCGGTTTTCCAGGCCGGGAAGATCGTAACAGGATATCCTCGGCTTACCAGCCGGACCGCCTGTTCATGTATGACGAGGTCGACACCGAACCCCATGGTCATCCGCTCGGTCAACACACCGATTCGCGGCTTATCCGCCATCCGCATCTCCTCCGGCCTCCGGAATCAATCCCGCGATTCCGAGAACCATCAGGATATCGTTGAGATCCCCCGGCAACACTCCCAGATTCTTCAGCCGATCCGCCAGGTCAATCGCATCCCCATGCCTCAAAACCTCCAGGAAGACATCGTCCAGATAAAAGCGGAATCCATCCCTGCGCTCCACAAGGTGATGACACCGGCCGGATATCATCCGTGTCTGTTCCAGAATGCGGTAGACAAGCTCACCCATGGCGTCGCCGAACCAGCTGCCGACAGATCCCCGGCAACCGCCCGATCCACTCACGAAAAACACTGCCGGGAGAACACCGTTTCGTTAACTCCTCAATCATACTCTCCTGCTCGGCGATCACCCGCCGCATCCGCACCATCTCCTCCAATGCCGCCATCTGACGCTGAATAATCGCATCCTGCTGCTGCATCTGCTGCGCTTTTGATTCGATGACCCGCTTCAACCGCTCGATTTCATCGCACTGGGACTGGTCCATGATCACCTTCATACCGCCACCGGGAAGGCAGATATACGATGCCATACTCCTCATCCGATGCACCCGGCGTCACCATAAACGGATACAATTGCTCATGATGGTCATACGGATTGGTAATGTCGTAGTTATACACGGCAGCGGAAAAGTAATATGTTCCCGGCAGCAGATTCAACGCATCGATTTCATACCAAATGGCACCATCCCGCCCAATATGCTCCGGGATATCCCCCGTGAATTTCGTGTTGGGACCGTTGATGTGCACCCCATCATTCCGGTGAATCCCCACACCAAACACCGGCCGCTCCACAATCGATCCGGCTTTCCACGTGATCTTGACCCGGAATGGGTCGCCGGTTCGATATTTATGCGTTGTTTGTCCCGCAGCATCGTAAAACTCCACACGACTGATCTCGACATCCTTCGAACCCCACCGCTGTTCAGCCTCCGTTTCAATCGCCCGGTGATCATCGGCTAACCGGCTCTCCTCCGTCTGCTGCATGCGTTCCCGGTACAAATCCATCACCCGCTGCGTGCTGCCACGAGCGGCCACGGCACCAGAATCCAACCAGATGGCCCTGGAACAGAGCTGGTTCGTCACATCGAGATCGTGAGAGACAAAGATGATCGTCTTTCCCTTACGTTTAAAATCCCTGATGCGATTCAGGCATTTGCTCTGAAATGCCTGATCTCCGACGGCGAGAACCTCATCAATCACGAGGATATCAGGGTCAACGTTGATGGCAATGCTGAATCCAAGCCTCATGTACATACCGGAGCTGTAGTATTTGATCGGAGTATCGATAAAATCCGCTAATTCCGAAAATCGGACGATCTCCTTGAATCGGCTTCGAATCTCCGCCCGGGTCAACCCCATGATCGATCCATTGAGAAAAACGTTTTCGGTTCCTGTCAAATCGGGATGAAATCCAGCGCCCAGTTCCAAGAGAGCGGACACGCGACCCCTGACGTGAATGGATCCGGAATCCGGTCGCATGATTCCCGTGATCAATTTCAATAGCGTAGATTTTCCTGACCCATTCACTCCCACGATGCCAAAGGTTTCTCCCGGTCGGATATTGAACGAAACGTCGTTCAGTGCATAGAATCGCTCGTTAGGCTGCCGTTTTCGAAGCATGTTGAGCAGCGTCCACCGCAGCATTCGGTTCTTTTCCCGGTACCGCATGAACTGAACCGTGACATTTTCGCAATCGACAACATGCTTCATGTCATATCTCCCGGGCGAAATTCGGAGATGCTTTCCGGAACACCCAGTAACCGAAGCCAGCGCAGGTAATCGCAGCCAGTGACGTGAACACGAGGGAGCGAATCGGCGGCCATTCACTGTAAAGGAACGTATACCGAAAGAGTTCCAGCATTTCGACCATGGGATTCCATCGGTAGACCATCCCGACCCACTCCCAACGCGCCGGTAAATCTTTCAGCAGGGACAGGTGCAGGGGATAAATAGGGTAAACGAC
>JAFGMN010000335.1 GCA_016927515.1 candidate division CSSED10-310 bacterium
CACCGCGCAGCCCGGATTCCGTCGCCATGGGATTGGTCGTTGTCTGCGCTGCGGGCACATCGGATCTTCCGGTGGCGGAAGAAGCGGCGATCACCCTGGAGACGATGGGTGTCGGCGTGGTCCGGATCACCGATGTGGGCGTCGCCGGCATCCATCGGCTGCTGGCCTGCCGGGAGGTTTTTTCGCGGGCTGACGTTATTGTGGCCGTTGCTGGGATGGAAGGTGCGCTGCCAAGCGTGATCGGTGGATTGGTCGATTGTCCGGTGATCGGCGTTCCCACATCGGTTGGCTATGGCGCGGCATTCGGGGGCATCACGCCCTTGCTGTGCATGCTCAACTCGTGTGCCAGCGGGGTATCCGTCGTGAACATCGATAACGGATTCGGCGCTGCGACCTCCGCCGCCCTTATGGTGTTCCGGATGCACCGGGTGACCGGAGCGGACCGGTAAGGGGGTCGGTGCCGGGGTTTTCGGACGCGTTGGACTGAATGAGTGAGCAGATCTGCTGCCATGCATCGTCCCGGCCTTGACCGGTAAGTGATGAATGCATAACGAGAGGGATTGAAGCGGGCAGCTCGAGAGTGGATCGAATGGCGGCCTGGGACTGGATCTGACGGGTACGGGAAAGTTTGTCACATTTCACTGCAAATACGGCACCCAGCAACTCCGTCTCAGCCAGCCAGTGATACACCCGGATATCTATGGCCGATGGAGCGTGCCGGGCATCGATCAATTGAACGGTCGCGGCCAAAGCTTCGCGGGATTGCAGGTATGTATCCATGAATTTACGCCATTTTCCGCTGACGTGTTCCGGAACATGGGTGTAGCCATACCCCGGAAGATCGACGAGACAAACGAAATCATTGACCCGGTAAAAATTGATTGTCTGGGTCTTGCCAGGAACGGAACTTGTTTTTGCCAGTTTTTTTCGCAGAACCAGATTGTTGATCAGACTGGATTTCCCGACATTGGACCGGCCCAGAAAAGCGATTTCCGGCAAACCGGTGTCCGGATATCCATCCGGATGAACCGCGCTGGTGATGAACTCGGCATTGACAATCTTCATCGTCCGTCATCCGGACTTTATTTTACGGGCTTTTCCAGGACCTTGTCGATAATGCCGTACTCAATGGCTTCTTCCGCCGACATGAAAAAATCCCGTTCGGTGTCCCGAGCGATTTTTTCGATATCCTGTCCTGTATGATGAGCCAGTATTTTATTCAGATCTCGCCGCATTCTAAGGATTTCCTGGGCATGAATATCGATATCGGTTGCCTGACCCTGAAACCCGCCCCACGGTTGATGAATCATAATCCGGGCATTTTTCAATGCATATCGTTTGCCGGGAGCCCCTGCGGCGAGCAGAAGTGCAGCCGCACTATCGGCATGCCCGACGCAGATCGTTGAAACCGGTGGTTTGACATACTGCATGGTGTCGTAAATGGCCAATCCGGCCATGATGTGTCCGCCGGGCGAATTGATATATACGTGGATGTCTTTCTCAGGATCCTCTGCCGCCAGGTACAGTAACTGGGCGATGACGAGATTCGCGACATCATCATCAATCGCTGTTCCGATGAAAAGAATGTTCTCTTTCAACAGTCGGGAATAAATATCATACGCCCGTTCACCTCGGCTCGTCTGCTCAATGACCATCGGTATCAGCGTCATCAGTGGATCCTGACCGGAATTATTCCGCACTCTCATTCGAAACCTCCTTGTCCCCTATCGGTTGCTCGGACGTCAGGGCCGGGTCCTCCGCCGCCGCAGAGACCGATTCCTGCACATCGTCCGTCTCCACCGCAACAACATGCTCCTTGACCCACTGCATCGCCTTGGTCTGAAGCAGCCGACTCCGAATTTCAGCGCTAACTCCTTTTTCCTCACATGTCCGCTTCACGTTCTCGATCGTATCCCCTTCGCTTTCCGCCAGTTCTTCAAACGCCGTGTTCATCTCCTCGTCGGTCACCGTGATCTTCTCCAGTTCCGCAATACGACGTAACAGCAGACGACGCTTGACTTGCCGCTCGGCCATGGGAGCCATTGATTCGATCAACCGTTCCGTCTCTTCGTCGGACAGTTTGCTCCGGGTCCTAAAATAGCTTTCAACGATGAACTCCGCTTCGCTGCGCACCAATGAAGCTGGTGCCGGAACATGGTTCATCTCACTGAGAACCTCGATTGCCTTCATTTCGAACGCTTCATCAATTTCGCGATTTTTGCGGTTGCGGATTTCACTTCCCACCATTTCACGCAGTTCCGCCATGTTCTCAAGCCCTAAATCTTTTGCCAAATCCTCGTTGACTTCCGGTATTTTCTTTACTTTGATGTCATTGACCGTCACGGAAACGGCGGCTGTTTTGCCGGCCAGGTCCCGGTAATACGTATAGTCATCCGGGAATGAAACGGAGTAGTGATAGTCGCTACCGGTAACAGCGCCGGTCAATCCGGTTTCCATGTCTGATCCGGGGAAGAACGTATCGGAGCCGACATTGATTTCTACGAGGCGATTTTTCCATCCCGCAAGCGGTGTGTTATTGACGGATATGGTTATCCGGCCGTACACCCGGTCACCGGTTTCTACACCGCGGCCATCTACAACTTCAAACGTTGCCTGGCCCTGTCGGATCCGGTCTAAACCCGCAGCGATTTCTTCGTCATCGACGACGATGCGTTTGCGGGGAATTTCGACGCCCTTGTATGCCGTGACTTCCAACGGAGGAAGCACCTCCACTTTACAAGTAAACGCTAACGGTTTGCCTTCCTCAACTTTCCACTGACCCAATTCCGGATATCCAATGGTTTCCTCTTCGAGTTGCATCATGGCTTCGGGAATACATTCCTGGATGAGATCGGCTCCGATCTGCGCAGCAATTTCATCTCCGAGTCGCATTTTCAGAATATTTTTCGGAATTTTGCCGGGGCGGAATCCGGGAATCCGGGCTTTCAGGCGGAGATCATCATAGAATTTGGTAAATTCCGAATCGATCCGTTCGGCATCGATTTCAATGTGCAGCATGCGGTGGGTGTCGGAAATGCGCTCGATATTGATTTTCATGAGTGATCCACCTCTTGAATCCAAGGAAAGCGGAGTAAAGCGACTCCGAAAACGGAGTAAAGCGACTCCGAAAAGGGTTGATAAAACATGCGAGGAGGGGGAGTCGAACCCCCACGCCTAGCGGCACTGGATCCTAAGTCCAGGGCGTCTGCCAATTCCGCCACCCTCGCAGCACGCCGACGGCGTGATAATACGCCCGGTAGGGTTCGAACCTACGACCTACGGATTCGAAGTCCGGCGCTCTATCCAGCTGAGCTACGGGCGCATTCCCTGCCGGTTCATCAAACGGCAGAAACAGAAAAAAGGGTGAGTGAAGGGATTTGAACCCTCGACCTCCTGATCCACAGTCAGGCGCTCTAACCAGCTGAGCTACACTCACCATACTCTCGGCCACCGCTCCCTGCATTCCATCCGGAGTGTCCGGAAAATCCCCGGCATATCAACCGATACGCCCGGTAGGATTCGAACCTACGACCTACGGATTAGAAGTCCGTTGCTCTATCCAACTGAGCTACGGGCGCAGAGGCGGCCTACAGCCTTCATCGGGTTCGGGGCGAGAGGATTCGAACCTCCGACCCCCTGCTCCCAAAGCAGGTGCGCTACCAGACTGCGCCACACCCCGTGCCACG
>JAFGMN010000336.1 GCA_016927515.1 candidate division CSSED10-310 bacterium
AGCTCGTGATGCTCTGTTTTCTCTTGAACAGCGCACCGACAATGATTGCTGGCAGCAGGCCGCCCACACCGATGACGAGGCCATACAGGAGTGCTGTCTCAAGACCGAACAGAAAAAAATCCGGACATAGCGGATATTGGTTCTTCAAGCGGATAACTTCGATCAGTCCGCGGATCAATCCCAGTGCACAACCACCCAAACCGAGCTGAAACCCCATGTTCGTCTGCATGGAAACCTCCCAATACGCCCGGTCATTGTGTAACATTCATCCGGTGAAAACAACTTGACGCCCGGCATCCCCTTCACTACTCTCTAGCCAGTAATGGAGGTTTGCTATGGTTTATTTGCTTTGGATTATCGTGATTGTCGCTGCAGGTTTGTTGTGGATGAATCATTCCGCAATCCGGCGGTGCGACGAGGATATTGATGAGATTCGAGCGTCCCTGTTCGAATTACGAACTTCTGCCAAAACACAGAAGGCACAGATGAATCGGAAACTAGCGGAACTTCGGGTACTGATTCTAAAACATCACGGAAAAATACCGGAAAATCGGATACCGTATACCATCACGTCAGATTGTATCGCATGCGGCACGTGTCTTCCGGAATGTCCCGTCAATGCCATCCGGGAAGCCGAAATTTATGAGATCGACCCGGAAACGTGTATTGCATGCCGCAAGTGTGCGGACATCTGTCCGGTCCATGCCTGCCAGCCAATGGAATAACTCGACCGGACTATACCGAAACCGGTTCCGGTATAAAAAGGGAAGACACTTTTTCGACAACCAACACTGCCAATAGCGACTGTCTGTCAGTGATTGGTGGTTCGGGTCTGTATGAGAACAAGCATGGTTTTTCCGATCTGAAGCTGATCCCCGGGCTTCATTGTGGCAACCGACACATGGGCTCCGTTTTTAAACGTTCCCCAGTTGCTGTCCAGGTCCCGGACAACAATCATTTCGCGGCCGTATATCTCGATCCGGCAATGCTCACGGGATACGCTCGTATCTCTGAGATTGAGATCGCACCCCGTTTTCCCAATGACAATGACCGGTTGATGAAGCGGCATCATCATGCCTCTGTCCGGTCCTTCCATCACGCCTAAAGCATACTCAACTCCAATCGGCAACTCAGTGATTAATCCTCTCAGTCGCCGCTCGACATCTTCAGCCGAAAATGACTCCTCCTCTTCCGGCCGGTAGGAATCGAATACTTGCTGAGAAACAGAGTCGGCCTCGGAATCCGCAGCTGCCAGTAGTTCGACCACGACCTCATCCTGGCGAAGAGTCAGGAAACACCGGGAATTGCATCGGGCACAGAGAAACTCTGCACCGCTTTCCGGGATTGGAAGAGCGGAAAATGAATACATTTTATTGCAGGAAGGACAGCTGAACCGGACCAAGTGCACCTCCGTTTATAAGCAGTAAATAACTGAGATTGAGTATACTTGTTTTTTCCTGATTCGACAAAGGCGTTTCAACGATCTGGCATGCCGTTTCGTTTTTGGAGTAGCCAGGGTTCAATCATCAGCGATGACCGATGAATCCGTACACCAGAACAGGATTCAACCAGGTAGTTGCCATCCCGTATGAACGGTGTAGCAATCAACCGGCGCGTTCGTATCATGATTTCGATGATCAGGTCTGTAACATCCTGTGAGGCATCGATAACGGAAAGGGTGGTGGGTATCACCAGGGCATCGCCTTGTCTAAAGCGAAGCTGGCAGCCGGCGATAGCGGGTGGCAAAGTATTCGATCGATGAAAGGCCGGACGCCGCCGAGTCATTTCAAGGTTGGGATCACCATACAAATTCACACGATGGCATATGGATCCCAGGATACTGACCTGATCCGGTGCCGCCATCCGTGCGCGATCGACCGAAGCAGTGTCTTTTCCCTCAATGGTTGCGGCGATATCGTAATGCCAAATCGACAGCCAGATGGCATCGTCAGGAAGCAGGGTCATCGATCCTGCAGCGGTCACCGGATGTATTCCGGCGGGTTCCTCCCAGAAATCCACGCCGATCATGCACGCGGTGCAGAAAAAGACACGATCAGACGGGAATCCGGACAAGGACCGGCCGCATTGCGGACAGGACAGACGTATGGTCCGAACGGAACAAACGGTATTCACCGAATCAGCCGCTTTCACGAATCACACTCTCCAATCGGGACGAAACCGCTTCGAGGGTTTTCTCGTGCAATCGATCCAACCATGAATCCGACAGTTTGCCGACCGCATGAACCATGGTTCCGGTGGGAGTTATCACGATCTCCGGCTGATACCGAAACCGGTCCCATCCATACGCCGCCAGCGCTGACATCACCGTGACCATGATCAGCAACGGCAGTGTCATCAGGATGATTCCTACATTCAATGAATCGGCGACGGTGTGGATATCCGGGCGCGCAATATGCCAGAGAAACGATGTCAGTACAATGCAGCCCGATGTCAGGAATGCGATGCTGGCGAAACAGAGACTGAAAGCGGTGGCCCGGCTGCGCGCGGATTGCGGTCCGGCACCCTGAAGAAAGCGGCCGGTCGCAGCGCATACGAACGATTCGAAAACCGTACCCCGGTATACCGTGACAATCCGCCACACGGGGTAATAGATGGTTTTCCTGATTCGATAGATATCGTCCCGGGTGGTGGTTGTATCCCGCGATCCAGTCAAGTCGCACTGCCTCTCGAACACGGCTCTATCCAGCGTGGGAGTCAACACCGTGCCCCGGAGCTGCATGTCCGCGAACCGGGCGATGCGAAGTGTGTATTCCGGTGCCGGTGTGATCGCTTCGACCCCCCAACGCAATCCGGTCACGGCCTGACCCGAGGAATGAAAATGATGCGGTTGAATCCGTGTGTCCTGGCGTACCGAATCCGGATCGATCTGCCGCGATACACCGATCCACCGCCTGCTGCTGCTGTCTCCACCGACAAACCGGGTTCGAATGCTTTCCCGGTATTTGGTCTGCACGCTTTTTAATATTGTCAGTCCTTCCACTTCGTAGAACGGAACGAAAACCACCGTGACCTCCGCCGAACACCGCATCCGCTCGATAAACCGAAAATCCATC
>JAFGMN010000337.1 GCA_016927515.1 candidate division CSSED10-310 bacterium
GCACGGAGGAGACGACGACGGGGGTGCATCGGATTCGGGCGATGGCGGCGGATGGAAAGTTGTTATACCCGATTTATGCGGTGAACGATGCGGAGACGAAGTGGGATTTTGACAACGTATTCGGGACGGGACAGAGTTCGTTGGATGGTATTCTGCGGGCGACATCGGTTTTGGTTGCCGGCAAGAACTTTGTTGTCGCCGGGTATGGTCATTGCGGCAGGGGGTGTGCGCTTCGGGCGAAGGGTTTGGGGGCCAATGTCATTTGTACAGAGATCAAGCCAACGGCGGCATTGAAGGCCTTGTTGGAAGGGTACCGGGTGATGACGATGGATGAAGCCGTGGTTGAGGGTGACATCTTCATTACGGCAACGGGCATGAAGGACGTCATTGTCCGTCGTCATTTTGAGAAGATGAAAGATGGCGCTATTGTGTGCAATACAGGGCATTATGATTGCGAAATCCGGATTCCTGAACTCGATGAGCTGGCCGTATCTTCGAAAGAGATCCGACCGAATTGCGAGGAGTATACGATGAAGGATGGTCGCAGGATCTATTTGTTGGCCAAGGGTCGGTTGGTCAATTTAGCGGCAGCGGAGGGGCATCCCAGCGAAGTCATGGACATGAGCTTTGCAAATCAGTTGATGGCACTGGTGGATATGGCTCGAAAGGGTCATGCACTGGACAAAACCGTGTATGATTTACCGCCGGAGCTGGATCAGTATATTGCCGGAATCAAGCTGACTACGATGGGCGTCAGCATCGATACGTTGACTCCGGAGCAGATTGCGTATCAAACCGATTACTCGGCTGGAACCTGATTGTTCGGAGAAGTGGTGGTCCGAACGGTACGGAATCGAGAGATTGCAACGCAGGGGTGAACGAAAGAGCGAGTTTGTTGGGGAGACGGGGTGTCAGGACGTGCCGGGAGGCAGCTGTTGTACCGTCTCCCTTTTTCGTGTCCGGTGATCCAACGTAACATAATATATCTTATCGGACATTAAACCATGGGTTATAATTGCGACTGAACTCAGTAATATGTTAAGTAATACAATATGTTATGGGTCCGAGTCTTTCAGGAGCTAAATTGTGTTATGAATCCGAGTCTTTCAGGAGCTAATCGGAAAGGTTGGGTATCACGGGGCCGTTTACAGACGGGTTGGTATCATGGACTCGGTTTTCAGACGGTTCGCATCATAGCGGTTTTCCGAATCACCCTATACCCGCCACATCAGACTGTCATAATCCTCTGTCGGCGCAAAAAACACGATCTCGCCATGATCCGGCACACGCATCACCATCCGGTCTTCCATCCATAACTCAAGATACACGACCACCCGTTCGTCCGGCTCAATCCCCACTGTACCAAACGGAATCCGGATCTCACACACCCGCTCACAGACCCCCAAACAATCATCCGCTTTCCGTCCATCCGAATACGAAAACCGACATGCCTCTCCAATCTCACCACGCAATACATGCTCCATCGATACGTCCATCGCACCATCCGGCGACCGAAATACAATGTCCATTCGAAACGGACGATCACATGACGATCCCAAGGGATCAAAACGGAAAAATAAGTGCTCCAAATCAAAACCAAACCGGCACCGTGAAAAATACTGCACATCACTCGATCCATGCATCGCAGAATACCGCATCTCCAAATCGATCGTTCCCGCACCAAACCAATCAAAATAACTTTGAAGGTCCCCATCGATCACCGGCGAAATCAAGTTTTTCGGATACTCCACACGCGATGCCGAATCAACAGAACCAATCAACGGCCGATACAATACTCCCGGCGGAACCAATCCGGCCGTCTCATACCCGCGAATCAACACCTTGCGGAACAACGCATCGAATTCCGCTTTCTCAGTAGTAAAATGATCGTCACCCAACCACCAAAACGTATCACTCGCCTCCGCCTGACGCAGATACCGCCTCGATACGCTATACCCCTCATCGTGATACGCCATTGTTTCGCCTATGGCGTCATGAAGATCCCGTATGCAGTTCCAGGCTGCATTTTCTTCCGATTGCCCCATCCAGATTCCAAAATCCCCGTGGATCCATGAACCGGGATGCAACCGAGGCAGTTCAGGTGGCGGAACAGGCAACGAATGCAAAAATGCAGACATTGTTTCAAGATGTAACCCCTGCTGCGATGTAATCGCATGAAACAGCCGCTCCAAAAACGGAAACCCCCCCCCGGAATAGTGTTCCCATGCGTTTTCTCCGTCCAGAATCACGCAGACACAGGGTTCGAAATCGAATGGCTGAACCTGACTGTGAATGTGTTTCAATCGCTGAATGAAATCCGTGACCGCATGATCCACCGGCACGGATTGATAATCAAACCCAATCAGATCCGATAACTGATGGTCCCGGAAGAATACAGCGATCTCCCCTGCTTCCGTCCGGAAACGCCACGGTCGATATAAAACATCAGGACGATTAATCCGGCCCGCCGCATCACGATGAAAATCAATGCCCAACGATCGCGCAAGTATCAATTCGTCCGTCGCAATCCACCGAATTCCCGCCGCTGCAAATACTCCGGCTGCCGCTGCGGAAATCGATCCTTCGGCCGGCCACATACCCTCCGGCGGTTCACCAAATATATCCGTGTGCATTCGAATCGCTTCGGAAATATGCCAATCCGCATCCTCCGGGAACTGGAATCGAGGCGGAACCGTCGTACTTGGTGCACTTTCCTTCGCCACATCGGAATCGATGAGCAACGGAAGGATCGGATGATAATACGGGGTCGTTACGATATCGATCTGTCCCTTTCGGTCCAAATCCCGATACGCATCCGGAATCGTTGACACAATCGCGAGTGTCCGGGTGACGACACGTTCCTTATCCTCTTCGGTAAAATCGGATTGCCGCTGAATTAGTTCATTCAGAACCGGATCGGTGTCACGGATATCGGGGTAAACCCAGGCCAGCATGCGCCAGACTGACAGATCCCGCAGATCGCGTTCGGTAATCCGGTGTGCCGCATCTTCTCCAGCACGCCCATAGAGATCGAGCAACTCAGCATATCGCGGGAATGGATCAATCAACGAGACGGGATTGCCCGTGAATAGCTTTGAAAGTAGATATTGCCGTTCATTCAGGGTCAGAGTGGCCGTTGGTTTTCTGCACAATTCAAGTTCTTTGTCCGGGGTACCGCTGGCATATGCGAGGAGTTGTTCCCAGAGAACGGGAGTGAAATTGAACGTCATGCGATGTGTGGATGCTCGGGCCGCTACGTGAGCCATGCCGATATAATCCTTGGTGCCGTGCAGCCGGGTCCAGGGGAGCCAGAACGGGTCGTCATCCACGGCATACGACGGCTGGTGCATGTGCCAGAGAAAGAGGACATTCAGCGTTTTCACAGGGTGATCTCCCAGAGAAAAAAGGAAAAAAAACGGGGGAAAGGATCCGGGTTGGAGCCTTCTCCCCCGATTGTAATCCGCCGCGGAGAATTCGACAAATCAGTCACCATGGCGGAGGAATCGATCAGGAAGGGATCAGATTTTCAGAGCGGCTTTAATGGCATCGACCATATCGGTCAATTCCCATGTGAATCCGTTTTCATCCCGTCCGAAGTGGCCGTAAGCGGCGGTTTGTTTGAATATTGGCCGGCGAAGTTTCAGGTGGTCGATGATGCCTTTCGGTGTCAGCGGGAAGATGTCGCGGACTGCGTGTTCGAGGGATTTAGCCGAGAGATCGGTTGAATCGTTATGGGTATCGATGAGAATGGACACGGGGTCGGCGACACCGATGGCATATGCCAGTTGGACGGTTATTTCATTGGCGACGCCGGCTGCGACAAGGTTTTTCGCGATGTATCGGGCCATGTAGGTGGCGGAGCGGTCGACTTTGGTTGGATCTTTGCCGGAAAAAGCGCCGCCGCCGTGGGGAGCCCAGCCGCCATATGTATCGACGATGATCTTCCGTCCGGTGAGGCCGGCGTCACCTTGCGGACCGCCAATAACGAATTTGCCTGTGGCATTGATATGGTATTTGGTGTTTGCATCGAGCATATGCTCGGGGACGACGTGTTTGATGACCAGTTCAGTCAGGTCGTCCCGCAGCCGTTTCGTGGTGACGCTGTCGCTGTGTTGTGCGGCGAGGACGATGGCTTCGATGCGGTGGGGTTTCCCGTCTCGGTATTCGACGGAGACCTGGGATTTGCCGTCGGGGCGCAGGTAATCGACATTGCCCTGTTTTCGGATGTCAGTCAGGCGTCGGACCAGGCGGTGCGCGAGGGCGATGGGTGCCGGCATGAATTCGCGGGTTTCATTGCATGCGAAGCCGAACATGAGTCCCTGGTCGCCGGCTCCACCTGTATCAACACCCATGGCGATATCCGGAGACTGTTTGTCGATGGCATTGATGACTGCACACGTATCACAGTCAAATCCGTATTTAGCCCGGTTATACCCGATTTCACGGATTGTTTTGCGGACGATATCCGGAATATGCACGTACGTTGTCGTAGTGATCTCTCCTGCGACAAACGCCATGCCCGTGGTTACCATGGTTTCACACGCGACGCGCCCGTTCGGGTCATCGGCCATAATCGCATCAAGAATCGCATCGGAAATTTGATCGGCGATCTTGTCGGGATGGCCTTCAGTGACCGACTCCGAAGTAAACAGGAAATTCTTCAGTTTGCTCATAATCGTCTCCATTGGTAAGTAAAGGGTCAAAGATGGCGTTGCATATACTTCACGTTTGCAACATATCTGGATATGTTGTTTACACCCTTTCTCCGGGAAAGTCAATCAAATGATTTAACACTCGACCGCATCAGGCACAACCATCCCCTCAGCCCGGCTCGTCGTGCTCGCAAACAGATAATGGCAGAGATTTGCTCCGGCGGTACGGTTACGATGTCCGGATGAGGCCGATTTTGCCGTCATGCCGGCGGTAGATCACGTTGATGTGATCGAGAGTCAGGGAGTCTCTAAACACGAAAAAGTCCGATTCCAGCAGCTTAAACTGCATCAGAGCTTCTTCTGGTGTCATAGGTTTTGTTTCGAGGACTTCGCTCTCGATGATCTCATCGATGACTTCTTCCCAGATAATCGTGGAAGCATCGACGGATTCCGGTTCCGTACGGCCGGGGTTCTGAACCGGAGTGGCTGCTTCATCGGAACGGGTTTTGGCTCGATGGAAATTAATCCGGCGGTCTTTTCGACGTCGCAGTTGTTTTTCGATTTTGTCGAAGACACGATCGATGGACTGGTACATATCATTGGAGACTTCGGTGCCGGTCACATGACCGTGTTGACCTTTGATTTTGACTTCCACTTTATGTCTGTATTTTTCAACGCTCAATTTAACGTCTGCATCCACGATCAGATCCATGTATTTCTGGAGCTTATCCAGTTTATCGATGGTGTGAGCCCTTAATGGATCGGTCAGTTCCATGTGTCGAGCGGTGAAATTAACTTGCATAAAAGCCCCCTTTCTCTAATCAGAGGTTATTCAATCGCCGGGAACCGGGACGGGCAATCCATTCCGTTTAGATACTCCGGCGTCGATTTGACGGTGGAATGTTAAGCTCTTCACGATATTTAGCGATTGTCCTACGCGCAATGGTGATTCCCTGGTGGCGGATGGTATCCATGATCTGTCGATCAGACAGAGGCAACGCCGGATTCTCGTTCAGAATCAGATTCTTGATCATTTCCTTGACACGGATGGATGACACATCTTCACCGTGTAACGATGTCAATCCACTGTGGAAAAAGAACTTGATTTCGAATATTCCCTGGGGAGTATGCATGTATTTGTTTGTTGATACCCGGCTGACAGTGGATTCATGCATTCCGATATCTTCCGCCACATCCCGTAGAACGAGCGGACGGAGTTCCTGAATTCCTCGTTCAAAAAATGCAAGCTGGAACTTCAGAATACTGTGCGCGACTTTGTGTATCGTTCGCTGACGTTGTTCGATGCTTTTCATCAGCCAGAGGGCATTTCGGAATTTCTGTTCGACATACTGCTTTGTTTCCGGGTCCGTGCTGTCATCCTTGAAATGTTGATACAACCGATTAATCCGCAGTTTTGGTAATCCCTGCTCATTCAGCATGATCCGGTACTCGTTGTCGATTTTATAAATATACACATCGGGCTGAATATACTGGGCGACAGTCGTACCGTACGCCCGTCCCGGTTTGGGTTCCAGCGAGCGCACGAAATCGGCGGCATCCAGAATCTCCTGGACATCCACGTCGAGCAATCGCGCGATTTCCTTGATCGCATTCCGCTCCAAACGCTGCAAATGATCCCGTATCAAAACCTCAGCCAACGGATGCCGATCGAATTCCGCCTGCCGAACCTGGATCAATAAGCACTCCTCCAGATTCCGTGCACCGACACCCACCGGATCGAACTGCTGCACAATACGCAATACGGCTTCTACCGTTTCCACCTCGCACTTCGTCGTTTTCGCGATGTCATCCACCGATGATGCCAAATACCCATCATCATCGAGATTGCCAATGATCCGGAACGCAACCTGCTGCTGCAAGTCATCCAAGCGCGTCATGCTCAATTGCCATAGCAGATGTTCCGTTAAACTCTCCGACCGGTGAATGATGTTCTCATACGCAATCGGTTCCTTCTTCTCGGTAAAAAACGAACCGTAATCCGAGCCGTTTTCGAAATATCTGTCCCAGTCCATCTCCCCCATGGACGCCTTGTCCGCATCCTCTCCGTCTACCCCACTGGCCGATTCAACCGGTTTGGCGTCCAACGGAACCCCCTCACTTCCCGCCGTGATCGGATCCGTTGCGACCGCCTCTAAATCGAATGCAGGGTTTTCCTGCAATTCGGCGTTGACCGCTTCGATCAATTCCATCTTGTTCAATTGCAGTAACTTGATGGCGAGTTGAAGGTTGGGAGTCATCACCAGCTTCGTCGCCAGTTTCAATTGCAGCCGTTGTTCCATTCCAATCATGTTCGCGCTTCCCTTACATGGGTGTTCCGTTCGTAGTCGTCCTGATCGATTCGATGCAATAACTGAAACCGCTCCCCCAGATACGATCGGCGTACATCCGGGTTCGCAGCGATCTCGGCTGGCGTTCCATTCGCGAAAATTCTGCCGTCACCGATGATATAGGCTCGATCCGTAATCTCCAGAATGTCCCTGACATTGTGATCCGTGATCAATACTCCGATTCCCCGGTTCTTTAGATGACTGACGATGTTTTTGATGTCTTCCACAGCCAACGGGTCAATACCCGCAAAAGGTTCATCTAGAAGAATAAACGCTGGAGAACAGACCAGTGTGCGGGCAATCTCCACGCGACGCCGTTCCCCGCCCGATAACGAATACGCTTTCTGATCAGCCACGCGACGAATTCCCAGTTCATCCATGACATTATTCAGTTTTGTATCGAATTCAGATCGGTGTATCGGCAATGTTTCAAGTATTGCTTTAATGTTGTCCTGAACGGTCAATTTACGGAAAATCGATGGTTCCTGAGTCAGGTACCCGATGCCATGTCGTGCCCGGATATACATGGGATCATCGGTGATATCCCGGCCATTCAGAGTCACTCGTCCCCGATCCGGCTTGATTTGACCGATAACCATGTAGAATGTCGTTGTTTTCCCGGCACCATTCGGTCCGAGCAGGCCGACAACCTCGCCTTCACAGACACGCAGCGTCACGTCATTGACGACCGGTCGGCCGCGATATACCTTGACCAATGATTCCGTTCGAAGCTCGTTCATCGCAATGATCCTGTCATCTCACCTGGCATGATCATGCTCATACCATTCGAGATCGAAAATCTGTTTTCATCGACCAGAAACCGAATTTCATCACCCTGAGAGCCTCGTTCACCTTGCTTGACCAGGCATTTCTGTTCTTTGGTGCCTCTGAGTATCAGTATAGAATTTTCGGGGTTGTAGGTCAATGAATGACCGGTGGCATCGAACTTCTCGTGATGAATAGTAACCCCTCCGAGTGCATCCGCCATCCGGAGATCTCCGGTGACCGGGTCCATTTCCATCCGGACACTGTCGGAGCGGATATTCCAGATGCCCCAGCTCATATTCACATCGTCCTGAAAATCCAACGTGTCCCGCACGTCGTCATAGGAACCGTTTCCTGCCGTGACCTTGATTCGTTCATCCGCCGGTTTTCCCCTCTCGTCATCTCCGAGAAGCCCGGGTGAAGCGGACCGCTTGTCAGGAGCCGAAGTGACGGCTTCCACGTGTCCGAGCATCCGCAACATGCCGTCATTCTCATTGTAGATAAGACGGTCGGCCCGAAGCTGGCTGTCACCTCGCCACATCACCGGTCGTTCCTGCATCTCGGCGTTCCCTGTTGCGGCGTCATAATCAAATCGGCCGCCCGTCACAATTTGATTCCCATCGCTGATCGAGACATCTCCACGAGACCCGATGGATAAAACCTGGCGCGTTCGGGGATCAAACTGCACCTGCATCTCCCGGGAAGCAAACCGCGTCGCTCCCTGTTCTCCCTGCGTTCCGCCAATAAAATCAATTTCTCCC
>JAFGMN010000338.1 GCA_016927515.1 candidate division CSSED10-310 bacterium
CCGAAGACAAGTATTTTCCGGTGATCGGTGATAAGGACAAAGGACTGATCGAATATGATGAAGAGGCCCTGGCCGGGATATACAGTTACACGTTCCCGTCACGGTCCTTCCTGGAAGCGACGGTTCTGTATAAGCGTGAAACGAGTCCTTATGCGTCGGACTCCGGGCATACGCCGGACCGGTTCATGTATATCGCCGGGTTGCGCACGGCAATCCATGCGGGGCAGTCGGACCAATTCACGGCGGAAATTGCCGTGGCGATGGGGGAGGAAGATCCGGACCGGGATATCGAGGCATGGGCTGGGCTAGCGGAATGGAAACACACATTCGCCGGCGCGATGAAACCGCGTGTGGCGTTGTCTCTTGCCGGGTTATCCGGAGATGATCCCGATACATCGGATGATGAAGGGTGGTCGCCGCCTTTCGCCCGGTGGCCGAAATACAGTGAATTGTACATATATAGCCAGATTCGCGAACGGGGTGTCGCCAACTGGTCAAACCTCTGGTTTGCCTGTGCGGAGTGTATCGTATCGCCGGTGCGGCCGCTTACAGTGCGATTCAGCTATTACCGGTTGATGGCATTCCATGAATGGGAAGCCATGCAGGGATATGATTCCATTGACACCGTCCGCGGCGACCTGTTCGAGATTCGCGCGGACATCTCTCTCCTGCAAGGGCTGACAGGGCATATTCTCTATGAATACAACGCACCGGGGAGATTTTTTCAGTCAGAGGACGCCGGGCATTTTTTCAGGATCGAGCTGAATTACGCGTTTGCGCACGGTATCTCTTGGTAAAAACGACTTCCGTTCGGTCTCCCGTTTAACGGACCATGACCCATTGATCGGTGGGCCAGCCCATAATCAGTGCCAGCAAGGTAAACACAACCATGACGATCAAAAAAAGCAGCTTGAAGTAATCCTGCGTCTTCAATGTTCCCAGCAGCATGGGTTCCCGGGCCAGGTATGCCGACGCCGCATAGAGTTCTTCGCCGATCAGTGTGTAGTCACAGGCGGTGATGAAAAACGGGAGCTGCGATACTTCATCGGTTCCGGCAATCTGAATGGCTCCGGTCATGGCACCGGTTTCGGCCATGATGAGCGATTCCGCCCAAAACATACCGAGCAGAAAGATCGTGGCCGGTCGCTCCCGGACCATAATTCCGTTCACCCCGGCCGCATAGGCAAACTGCTCGGGAACCATAAAAAACACCTGGTCCGGATTATAGGCATCGGGTCGACCCTCCGATGAATAGGTTTCCTTGACGATTTCCTGGGCAATGGTAAACACCAGCGGATCGATATTGGGACAGATGATCCGGACATCGTAATGGACGGTTCTGCGGCACACCTCACCCAGAATATTCAGCGAAGCCAGTGTGGCGACATCCTCGATCGTCGAGGTTCCCGGGATATACAATACCGGCCGTCCCATCTCGGTTGCACGGCCGATGGCGTCTTCCACCGCGTTCAGTCCGGAAATCCGGCGCACGAACAGAGGAATGCCACGCTTGGCCGCAGTCAGAAAACCCACGAGCATGAGAGTAAATGTCAGAATCGCCACCAGTACAGGTATTTCACCCAATTTGAACCAGTGATCCCGGGCCATGCCCTCCGCCGCTTCTTCCGCATAATACGTATCGCCGTTGTATTGCGCACCCACGCGGAACCGGTACAGTACATTGTTGTCAAGTTCATCGATCTGATACTCCGTATACCGCGTCAGACCCACTGTCTCCCATACCCCCGGTTCGGTTTCCATTTCGAGGATGTATGCCGTTGGAATCGGGTCACTTTCCGGCGCTTGCCACGATACCAGCACCGATCGTCCATCGTCTTCCGGAACATCCGTCACCAATAGACCGGAGGGCGGAAGCATCCGAATTGGAACCGGTTCGATCATCTCAACGGTCTTTTCCCCGGCCGGCGCCGGAACAGCCTCCGGCAGATTTTGGGTATATCCCGTCCACGGAATCATCACCATGAATCCAATTATCGCCTGGATCTTCATTCCGGGGATCCAGCGAACCCTGTCTATCCAACGTATTGTTTTCCGCGTGTCGTCAGCCATAGTCCATCCCTCTTTCCGTTTTCGGATTCTATCCAATCCGTCGAAAGAAAAGAACGAAGAAGGTCAGAAACAATGCAGCAGCCCCGCCGGAGGCAGCCCATAGCACCACCGATCACTTCCTGCCATCACGGTAGCGTTCGGTATCTATCGGCATGAATCAGCATTCACCGGCCCATCCGACGTTTTCCTGACGATCCCGGCTGCCGGATCATCCGTTTCTGGCGATCCTTCCCCTCCGGCGACCGTTCACAAAAGATCGTCCGCCCATCCAGGTCGGTTCCCGCGTGGTACATTGCTGTGGATAATGTGCCCGGCGTCGGCGTGAATACCTGGATCTGCTCCGGTGTCACATGCAATCGGTTGACCAGGAACCGGTTCAACTCCCGCATATGCTGCGGTGTGCAACCGGGGTGCGCCACCATCAGGTAATACGTGAGAAAATACCGGGTTTTCATGCGTGCGCAGGTTCTCTCGAACAACGCCTTGAACGCCAGCAGCGAATCAACCGGCGGCTTGTTCATTATGTTTAGCACGTCCGGCTCGCTGTGTTCCGGAGCAAGTTTGAGTTGTCCGGAGACGTGATGCCGGACAAGCTGTTCCACATACCGTACGCTATCAGCGCCGTCTGCCATGACCATATCGTGCCGGATACCCGACGCGATGAAGACGCTCCGAATTCCAGGAATGGCCATTAACCGTTTCAGCACGTCCACCTGTACCCGGTGTCCAAACACGAGATTCGGACAGATACGCGGCATCAGGCAGTGCCGGTCGCGGCAGACCCAGTTCCGGCGACAGGTCACGCCATACATGTTCGCCGTCGGACCGCCGACATCATAAATGATGCCATTAAACCCCGGCTTACGGGCCATACGAGTCGCTTCCCGGAGAATCGATTCGGGGCTGCGGGAAACAATCCGGCTGCCCTGGTGCACGGTGATGGCGCAGAAACGACATTGACCGAAACAACCACGGTGGGAGGTTATGGATTGGCGGATCGTGTCGAGAGCCCGGACTTTACCCGTACGATAAAATGGGTGGACATCGTGTTCGAAATCCATCTCGTACACCGCATCGAGTTCCGCGGGTATCATCGGAGACGATGCTGGATGATGTATCACAAACCGGTCGCCATGCCGTTGTGCGCACCCGCAGGTGGTATCGTCACCGAGCCGGGCCATCTGCCGGGACGCAGCCATAAACGCTGCTGTATCCGTTGCCACGGTCTCGTAATCGGGTAGTTTTTCATACCCATCCGGCACGTCATGACCGATGACACAGGTTCCTGCGATCCGCCGCCAATCTGTTCCATCGCGGAATGCCGTGGCCAGGGCTGCCACGGATTTTTCTGCCATGCCGTAAGCCAGAACATCCGCTTTCGTATCAAACAGGAGACTCCGCCGCACACGACGATCGGTATGATCGTAATGCGCAAACCGGCGCAAACTCGCTTCGATACCTCCCAGAACAATCGGGCGAATCGGCCGGCACCATCGCCGGATCAGGTTGGTATACACGATACTGGCCCGATTGGGACGGACGTTGATCCCGCCGGGTGTGTAATCATCCTGTCTTCGGTATTTCCCCGTAGCCGTCGTATTGGCCACCATCGAATCCACAGCGCCGGCTGTGACACCCCAGAACAGCCGGGGAAGCCCCAACCGTGTGATATCCTTACCGGAATCCGTGATCGGCTGAGCGATGATTGCCACGGTAAACCCGTGGGTCAACAGGTATTTACCGATAACCGCCACGCCCATGTATGGGCTATCAATATAGGTATCCCCCGTGATCAGAATCACATCGGGTGCTTCCCATCCCAAGGCATCCATTTCCTGTCGCGTCGTTGGCAGAAACATCGTCAATCCCCATCAGGAGAAGCTTCATTGAATCCCTTCACCGGCGTTAATCCGGTTCCGATCGGCTTCACCGGTGACCGAGACAGCATGTCTGCATTCCCCGGCGGCGTCAACAGCCGACCGTGCAGTTTGTAGACATTCCGCGGATAGACACGGGTGATGGATCGTGTTAGGATAAGAATGACGGTGGAAAGAGGATACGAAATGATGGGATTCGGGAGGTGATGCGTGATGAAACCGGGGATGATCTGTTTACTGACAGGATGGTTGATCGTATCGGCATGCCTGGCCGATGGTATACCGAAAACCGACTCCGTAACAGTGGATATCCAGATGCCGGCGATATACTTCGGAGCCGGTGACGAATTCTGGCTCCACATCGAGACCCGAAGCCTATCCGGAAACCCGATCGACTGCCGCCTGTTTGTTATACTCCGGATTTACGATTCGTTTTTTATGTATCCATCCTGGAGGGCATCGTATCCGCCGGGCTACAACGCGGATTGGGCGGATGTGATAATTGACGATGAGATCCGGGTCATTCTGGACACGGTGACGTTTCCCGATGACTGGACGATCGTCATCGACGATCTCCAGTTTGCCACCGCCTGTGCATCGCCCTCGTGGGAATTGATCAGCAATATCGACCGGGTGGATTGGAGCGTCGGGCCATAGTGATCGGATCTTCGCACGAAGCGCCGCCGAGGGCTGTCAAGAATATCTGCTGCGCGTCTCCGGCCGTCACACTGGAGTCGCCGTTGCAATCCGCAGCACAGGCTTCTTCGAATACCGGTATATAGGATCCCAGGGCGATCAGGAACGCCAGTTGCGCATCACCCGCGGTGATTTCGCCATCAAGGGTTACGTCGCCGTCATGAATACAGGATGGGATGGTCGGCGTGGCTGTCGGTGAAGAAGGAGGCGTTGGTGTGGGAACAGGTGTGGGTGTAGCGCTCCCGGTATTCGTGGTAATGCGTTGGTAATAGATCGCCTGATCATTGGATGTACTGGAAAAGCTGGCCGGCAATGGATGGATGCCAACGGCATACCCGTGAACATGTGCACCGAATGACGTGGCCTGGCTGTCGCCGCTGTTGTAATAATATGCGGTTGTGCCGCTCCAGGAAACGGCTACGATGTAATGCATACCAGCCTGTAAGTCGATTCCGATGGGGCCGGAGGAATACCAGTTCGCTCCGATACCGCTCACGGATTCACTGAATGTAAAAATCTGATTGTACGTTCCGAATTCAACCGTCGACTCGTACACATAGTATTGAAGTGTCTGCGTGTCGCTGAAATCAAGGTAGAATTCAGCCGTGTCGAGGGTCACAGCTGTATCGATGCGATACGCGTTTCCCTTGGCTTTTGCCGTCCCGGACGCCGGATGCTCCATTCCTCCGACCACATCCGATACGCGGTCACCCTCCCGGACAGAAAAATGAATTTCGGATTCGTCATCGGTTACGATCGTCCGCGCCAGCCAACCCGCCGAACGCTGCTCACCATCCACGATGACCCTGTTGGCGGCATCAACGGCCGTCCATACCGGAAGACATAACACAAAGCAAAGGAATAAGCAGATATAATTCGTCATTTTCCATCTCCTTTCTCATCATAGCAGAACCCTTGCGGCGGTCTGCAAAAAATCATCCAACTGAATAATCGTTACTATCATGACAAAAACGTCATCCCGGCGCAATTCGATTCCAGATGGAAAAACCCCTTTTGAATCGAAAATGGTATCTGGATCGGATACACTCAGGATCAGAACCTGATGGAGACGATGAACCATGGAAAAATCCGGTAGAAAGCATCCCTCCTATCATGATGTGCCGACGGACATGCTGGAAACAGCTGCCGACCCGGCGGCTGGCGGCTTAACCGACTGGCCTGAAGGGTATATGCTTCAGTCGGAGTTCCGTGTCGAGCGGTTGCTGGGTAGAGGAGGTATGGGTAGCGTCTATCTGGTGCATCGGCTGGCGGACAACCAACCGTTCGCAGTGAAAACGCTTCACATTGCCAGGTTGACGGTTCCGGCACAGCGGCGTCTGTTTTTCCGTGAAATCCGCACATGGATTGATTTACCCGAGCATCCGCATCTGGTCACATGCCGGTTTATCCGGATTCATCGGAATCGTCCGCTGATATTCGCCGATTATGTTGACGGCGATTCGGTGCAGGCACGGATCGATTCTCGCCGGCTGCATACGCTGGATGAGATTCTCGACATTGCGATACAGGTCGCGTGGGGCCTGGCTGCGGCGCATGCAGCAGGAATCGTTCATCAGGACATCAAGCCTGCGAACATCATGGTGAGTTCCAATGGCATCGCCCGCATTACGGATTTCGGGATCGCACGAGCGCACGGTATATGGGAAGACCTATCGGTCGCTCGGCCGGGGCAAACGCACGAAGCGATTCCTGCGCATTTTCCGGGGAGACCGTTACCGGGGCTGGTCAGTTCTGATGGCATGACGATGGCGTATTGCTCCCCGGAACAGAGTATGCGGAAACGGCTGGATTATCGGACGGACATGTGGAGTTGGGGTGTATCGGTTCTTCAGATGTTTATCGGGCGTGTTGCGTGGTTTTGCGGTGCTTTCATCCGGTCGGTACTGGAAAAAGCGATGACTCGGCCGCTGGATGACATGGTTCAACCGCTGCCGCAATCGGTTGCCGCTGTTCTCGCCCGCTGTTTCGAGGATGAGCCTGACCGGCGATGGCCGGATTTTCAGTCGATAGCCAATGAAATGACCGTGATTTACGAATCCGTCCTGGGACGACCGTATATGCGGTTGCAGCCGGAGATCCCCGATTTCCGACCATCACTCCGAACCCATGACCGCATGACGATTCACGGCTGTGTCTGGCGCGATCCCGCCGAATGGCTGGCGCGGATCCGGGATTTGACCGGGGGCTCCGGCGATGAGACACCGGCATCGCAACCCGCCGGAAGCGGGTCCCGCACAGCTCAGCATGTCGCCGATATTGAAATTCTGGATTCTGCAGACCGGTTGTATGCACGGCTGATTCACCAGGGGCAGGACGATCTTCTGGACGAACATGCAGCGCTTCTGCAGGAAAAGGCTTTGCTACATGAGAACCTGGGGGATTTTCCGTCTGCAATGGAAACATACGACCGGCTCATTCCGATGCGCCGAGCGATCATACGATACGACGCCGGTTCTGCGCCGGTATACCGGCTGGGCCTGGTATTCTTGTTCCGTGGCGCTGCACAGTTCTTTCATGGACGCCTTCACAACGCACTGGCAAGTTTCAGCTAATCGATCCGGATCCTGACACCGGTCGCCGACGAACACTATATCGACAGCTCCAGCCGCCTGATCCTTGGATACATGAACAGGGCCAGTGTTTACAACCAGTTGAATATGTCCCGGAAAGCACTGAGAGATTACCAGTATGCAATTGGTCTCCATCTCGCAATGAAAGAAAAAGGGCAGACCGCTCCGGCAATGAATCTGGCGTTGCTGTATATGAACAAGGCATCTGTTTTATCTGATTGGGGCCGTCCGGTGGCCGCCGCTGTTCTGTTGAGGAAAGCATGTGTCATTTTCCGGCGGATGTATCGTAAAACACCGACTGAACGAATCCAGGGGTTTCTGGTGACAGCCCTGATGCAACTCGCAGACAGCACACAGTCAATCGGTGACGTCCGCCAGGCACTGGTCATGAGTTCCGAAGTCATGGCTCGACTCGACCAGTTGCTGGAAACGATGGGGATTGCGGAATATGGTCAAATTGCAGTGGTCGCCGGACATATCCACAGTGAAATCCTGTTGATGCTCCATGATCCGGAAGGAGCGCTTCGAACGATTCTGCATGTTGAGAATCAGGTGAATCGTTTGGTGAAGGATGGGCAGGCGGATAGTGATTTTCTCCAGGCGAACGTATTCAGTTCGCATGCGATGATTGCATCGGCATTGGACCAGGCGGAGGAAGCGGAGGATTTGATGATCCAGGCGGTCAACATTGTCCATCGGCAGATCACGGAGGGCGGGCTATCCGAAAGACTTCCCGATTGGGGCTCCCTTCGATTAAGGCAAGCGGAGCTGGCCTGGAAGGATGGAAAAAGAGAGCTGGCGCGAGAGCTGGTTTCTGATGTGGCGATGCAGATGGCGAAGCGTGAAAAAACGCCGTACGGGGTAAAATGTCGCCGCATGGCACGCCGGGCTGCGCAGGCGTTCCGGAAGTATTCGTCTTTTTGAGCTTGACTCATCCCGGTTTTTCGCCTATGTTTCGCCTTGTGGTGGCACGTTGCTGCCAGTGAACGATTCTCTTGTTCCGGGAGTGGCAATCCATGAGTATCGGAATGACCCTCTTTGGACATAAAGGAAGGAGTGGGCAATGAACTGGAATGATCTGATTGGTTGCGAGATGGAGTATGCGTATTCGGTTACGGAGAAGTTGATGCGACGGGTATCGGACACGGACTTGGAATGGAAACCCGCAACCGGAGAAAACTGGATGACGATGGGGCGATTGTTGTATCACATAACAGAAGCGTGTGGGTTTTGTTTCCGTGGTTTTGTAACGGGGGACTGGGGGATGCCCGAAGGCATGGACATGGCGGAGATGAATCCGGAGCAGATGATGCCACCAGCCGAAGCGATGCCGTCGGTAACGTCGGTATCGGAGGCACTTGAGCTATTGGCCAAGGACCGGGAAGTGGCACGTCAGATGCTGGCGGCGGTGACCGAGGATGAATTGGCGACGCGGGAAGCGCCGGCGCCGTGGGATCCATCAACGGTGTATCTTGGGCACCGGTTGTTGCAGATGGTTTCGCATCTGAATTCCCACAAGAGTCAGTTGTTTTACTATCTAAAATTGCAGGGACAACCGGTTAACACAAACGATTTATGGGGTGCCTGAATCGCGATTTTCCGTGCCCTGTTGTTTCCTCATATTTTTGACGTTTCGTTATACCAGCCTACCAGCGAGTTACGTGAGGTGTTGATGCGGCACGAAACACACTGGTTTCATACGAAATCCGTGTCACATGAACAGCTTGTGTGCGGATAAAGTTTTCAGGGGGCGAGAGATATCCCATTCGATCGACGGGAATTCCTCTCGCAAAGAACGCAAAGGTCGCAAAGGGATTTTCCAAACAATTCAGCTTCCCACAAAACAACGACTTGGCGATCTTGTCTTGATCGGTGCGATATCGCTTGGCGTGCTTGGCGAGAGATATCCCATTCGATCGACGGGAATTCCTCTCGCAAAGGTCGCAAAGGTCGCAAAGGAATTTTCCAAACAATTCAGCTTCCCACAAAACAATGACTTGGCGATCTTGTCTTGATCGGTGCGATATCGCTTGGCGTGCTTGGCGAGAGATATCCTATTCGATCGACGGGAATTCCTCTCGCAAAGGTCGCAAAGGAATTTTCCAAACAATTCAGCTTCCCACAAAAACAATGACTTGGCGGTCTTGTCTTGATCGGTGCGATATCGCTTGGCGTCCTTGGCGTGCTTGGCGAGAGATATCCCATTCGATCGACGGGAATTCCTCTCGCAAAGGTCGCAAAGGGATTTTCCAAACAATTCAGCTTCCCACAAAAACAACGACTTGGCGGTCTTGTCTTGATCGGTGCGATATCGCTTGGCGTGCTTGGCGAGAAAAATACCTACTCATCCAGGAAATCACTGGTTTGAGGATTTCGATACACCTCTTTGCCATCGACTATCGTCAGATCCACAAAATCATCCAGTTTACCAAGTTCGATATCATGGGTCAGAAGGAACCAGATCGAATCGATCACCAGGGGATCTTCGTTAAACATGACTAAATCCGCCCGTTTTCCAACCTCGATTGATCCCAGGTCTTTCTCCAGATGGAGCGCATGCGCCGAATCAATGGTCCAATGCCGAACACCGTTCGCTAACGGAATCCTTTCGGCCTTATTCCAATCAGTCTTTCCTTTATAATTCATCCGTTTAGCGCTGATCAGGAGTCCATATATTGGATTGATGGGTCCCGCGCACCAGTCGCTGCCGAAACTGACCGGAACACCCGCTTTCTCGAGACTGCGCCAGGGCATAAACCGTTGCATGCGATCTACGCCGAATCCCTCCTCGATCATTGCATCACCGTAAAAATGCGTGGGTTGCATCGCTGCCGGAATCCCGAGACGACCCATGCGACCGATATCGTCTACCGCCGGTATCTCGCAATGATCAACACGATGCCGTAAATCTTTCGCCGGATCAGCAACAATAACCGCTTCATAGGCATTGATCACGCGGTGAATACCGGCATCCCCGATGCTATGAGTAACGGCCTGCAATCCCATTGCATCGACCATCTGGATAACATGGCGGAATTCCTCTTCTGTCCATACCGGTTCACCCACCGTCTCGGGATCGGTGATATACGGCTCAAATAGAAATGCCGTACGATTATCCGGTGTCCCGTCAATGTATAATTTGACCGAATCCCCAAAGATCAGATGGCTGTCGGAATATAGTGATCCCAGCAGCTTCCACTCCGTCAAATCCGCTCGAAGCTGTTCTTCATCCACTAATCGACTATGCCCGATATAGTACGAACACCTGACCCGGGCTTTATCCAATCCTCCCTTATCCTTGAACTCCAGAATGAAAGGGATAAACTGCCTGTAAATCTGCACATCGTTCATACATGTCACTCCCAAGGCCAACGCATCATCCAGTGCGCGGGTCATGGAGCGCATGATTCCTTCTCGTGTTTTCTCCCCCATCTCCTCGAAGGGATAAAAATCCAGGAAATTCACGGCATGAAAATGCCGAAGCTCGCCGGTACAGTGACCCTGTCCATCACGCACCGGCACCAGTTCATCAAAGGCCGCTGGATTGCGCGATTCCATCTGGTGTATCGCCATGCTGTTGAGCCATCCGCACTGACCGCTGTAACTCATCAATATCACCGGACGATCCGGAATGATTGCATCCAGCAGTTCTTTGCGCGGTATATTCCCCGGGATGTTTTCCATTTTCCAGCCAATCCCGCCGATAAAAATCAATTCGGGATCCACCGCGGCGCGACGTTTCAGAACAGCGGCGAGTTCCGCATGATCGGCACAGGCATACAGGTCTGCCGGCATCAGGTAGGTCAGTCCGCCTATCCACAAGACGTGGCAATGATTATCGATAAACCCCGGCGTTATCCTGCGTCCCTTTGCATTGATCAGACGGGTTGAGGGACCCAGATAATCTGTCAGACCTTCGTTGGAACCGACATAGACGATACGGTTCCCTTTTACCGCCAGCGCTTCAGCCTCCGGCTGACTGGCATTGCACGTAAAAATGGCTGCTCGACAGATAGCCAGGTCGGCCGGATCGGCGGATGTGCGCGGGAAAACACCGATCCCTGCGCACCCGGTCAACATCAATCCCCCTAAATAAATGCAAATCCAAACGAAGATGATCCCGAATCTGTTCATGTAAGCACCTCCTGCCAGGACGGAGACATATGATCGTTACTAAGAACCTGTATTCATCGATTATAGGGATTGCTGTCATGCAGGCAAAGCAAACAGCACGGTCACGACAGGTCTTCGGGCAAATGAACAGCGAACTCGCACCGGTCGTCCCCGCGCAGGACGGACCGGACAATGTCAATTGTCACCGGCCAGCCGATAGCTCCTTCCCATTGTTGTCGTAGCCAGCCGGATCCGCAGTAGCAGAAATCCACCGGCATCTCCTGATCCATGCAGGAACGCACAATGGGGCAGAAGCAAGCTGCCTGCCGCCGTTCGAGCTCCGTTGTTGCCGCATTGTGTGCTTTCGGATCCCGGGGGTTTTTGGAAAAATAGATGGTGCGTTCCCGCCGAATACCACCCTCCGTCCAGCCGGGATCCTCATTCATGAATGCGATCACGGCATCCACCGCCTGCAGTGAATCCCCGGTTTGGGATCGAGCATCTCTAAATACAGCCGCCAATTTGGCCACCTGGTTTGACGGAAACACGTGGGCACAACGGGATAGGATATCGTATTTCATGTCCTTGTCGGCAACCTCGTCCAGGCGGGCGAGCATCGCTTTCACCCATTCAAACCGCCTCGAAACACCCGCTTCGATCCCCATGCCTTCGCCACTTCCTTGCATCAACCACTCGCGTACCGACGCACCCAGCACCGTATCAATCGCCTGCGTCAATTTCCGGCTCCAGTTGTGCACGACAAACTGCACCTCGATTCCCGGCCCGTCAGGATGCGTTTCATCCAGGTAGACCTCCCGGTAAAACTCATCAGAAATGACCCCGAGCCGGTCGGCATAGCCGAAGACCGCCGCCGCTGTTTCACGTAATTTTTCCGGCTCGCCTCGATGAACCCGCGATAAAATTTCCATCTCCGGCATCATGACCGGCATCTCCACACCACAATCAGAATCCGAACGAACCGGTACACCCAACGTGATGTCATATCCCTTCTGAACACTGGTAATGAAATTGAAGATGCAGAACGGCGGCCCTGTAATACTCTTTTCAGGAATCCCGGCAATCAGGCCAGATAGAATACCTCGGATTTCCGCCCGGGTCAGCACAACACTCTGCCGGATCACCGCCGGTTGAGATGAACAAACCGCATGCTTCATGTCCATCGGGAATCCCTCCTTCAGATACAATCGTAAAAAACTACGCCCGCCGATCCCTTCCGGGACCGCAGGCGCAGATACAAGCATGGCATCCGATGAATCAGTTGCTTAACGCAACGTATTCAAACTCGGATTCGAAATTCATATCGTACAGATCCGCCGTGTTTTTCACCAGCGAGAATGTGTAACTCGCCGGGTATTCCCATGACCACAACAATCCGGGCCAGAAGCAGAGGAAGCTCAGAACGGTGTTCTGAACATTCATCTGATCGCGTTTGATCACGTGTGTGGCGTCCTGGAAACCACCCTTCTTGAGTTGAACCGTTTTTGTGGAGAAGGACAAATCGGTATCGGTATGCGAGTAGGGCGTGTATCCCATGTTGATACCATCAATCCAGATCTCCGCATTGCTCGGTTCCGTATTAATCAGGGTTGTGCTGGCACAACCGGAAAGAATCAGGAAAACAAGTGAAACTGCAATCGTGTTCGTGAATCGTCTCATTGACTTACTCCCCTCAGAAAATTAGTATTGCCGATTATGAGAGCAGAATTCCTCTTACTCATCACCCTCTTATCAAATTCTTGCCAAAGTATAGTAAAATCGTCTACTGAAAATCAAGCTGTCATTTCTGAATTCCCCGACATGCCGGTTTTGGAATTCACCTATATTCCCCGGTTAGGCAATAATTCTCCCCCATTCCCGGTCTTTTCCCCTTCCCTACACCCGTTTCGATCAACCTGCCAGCAGCAGGATGTGGACGTTTTTATTGCCTCCAGCACCCTTTCAATGGTGGAATCTGTCCTGGATCAGGCACCCGGAATAGCTGAACCCCTGCTCGACACAATGTTCTTTCTTTACGGGTCTTTATATGGCCGCACAAAAGGTGACTCCTGCCTGTTTTACCCCTCATGTTCCCATTTTTCCCGTTTCGCCATCAAAAAATACGGGGTGATCACGGGACTGTCTATGACCGCCGGTCGATTGATTCGGGCTCATACAAACTTCGATGGGTTCTACCCCGAGGTCGTTGTCAACGAAGGAAAACGGTTCCTGGATCTGCCACAGCATCAGCATTTTGAATATTATATATTATTTTCTGCAGAGGATTTCATCCATGTCAACGCATCTCATCCTTGAAAATCCACGTATATCTTCGTTTATAATTACCGCTCTGATAGCGCTGATTTCCCTCACTATACCGAGCAGTGTTTGCCGTTCCAACGAGATCGAAAATGAATACGCATTCGCGTCGACACTGATCGCGTCGAAGGATTACGACCTGGCCCTGCTCTCTCTCCGACGATACGTGCTATTCGGTACCAATAAACCCCGTGTCGTCAAAGCACGATTCATCTGCGGCAGCCTGTATGATATGACCGACAGACACGATCGAGCGGCATCCGTATTCCTCGAGTTGGCTCGGGATGAATCCCTTCCCGCTGACTACCGTGAACACGCTGCATTCCTGGCGATTCAATCCCTTTTTTTAAACAAGGATCTGGCCGGGTATCATGTCCAGCTCGATAACCTGGAATCCCTCGTCAGCACACAGACTGCACTGCCCAGACCCGCCATGGATACCGGCATCGCTGACCCATTCCCACCGGATGCATCGGCAACCGCGCTGCCATCATCATTCGCTCCAGGAGCCTTATCGGAAACAGCCAAGGGGCATCGCCGTTATCTGAAGGGGTTTCTCGGCGTCTTTGCCGGATCGCGGGAACTCGCTGATATGCTGCCCGTAGAAACCGCTGATTCAGAACTATACCAGCATTCTCGGGATCTCAAGAACCAGTTCCAGTTCTGGGAAACCCATCCGCAGAAAAATCCCGTCACTTCCGGATTGCTGTCCACTTTCATCCCCGGTGCCGGGCAGTTCTACAACGGACGGTATTGGGACGGCGGCGTCGCATTGGGCATCGTTGCCGGCGGCGCTTACTGGACTTACGACCTGTTCGACCGGGGTGACGACAGTTGGGGATGGACCGTCGGCGTCATCACCGGATTGCTGTATTTCGGCCAAATCCGGAATGCCGTCATTGATTCCGTCAAAATCAACGAACGAAGCGAGTTGGAATTCAAGCAGAACCTGATCGACGATTTTTTCCTACGATTCACCTTGTCGGTCAAAGAGGATGATCTGCGATTCGGCGTATCATTCTGACGCAATGTTAATGCTGTTTACCCCATGCCGATGTCCGGCGCATGCCATGGTTGAGCTGATGGGTCGTCGGATGGAACCCGGCCCCAGTCCGGCTTGATCGCCATCACCGGTGGTTCGCTCGACCCGGCTCCTGAATCGGCGTTCGCCGCAGCCGTACAAAGGATATCGCCATGATCGACCGGCTGCTGACCAGCGGTGCCGATCCCAGCACTTACTTTTCCACCGGATGATCGATCCGTGCAAACTTCCGGTTGAGCTGCAATACCATGACATCGGGATCGACCTCCACACGATCCGGCCTGAATGAACACTGGATCTCGAACGGCACCGAATCACCCGGTCCGGGCGCAACCCGAACACACCGGCTCCGGTACGATACCGCTTCATCCGGCACCGCTTCCCCCCCATCCGCATCCGGATATTTCCGCCCCATACAGGCCGCCACCAGGACATCGACAGTCCCCGAACCCACATTGCGCAACACGCCGGTCACCCGCCACCATTCACTTTCCCCCGGCACTGTTTCCATCACCGCTTCCGACCCAACTTCCATCGCTGTTTCCGGCGCTCCTTCCATCACGGGTACCGGCACGACTCCCCGTCCTGTTTCCGGCATATCTCCAGCCAAGCCACCCGCATCATCCACCGGATCGAACCGCTGCATGACAACTCCCTCCAACCGATATTCCGGCACCACAACATCATAAAACCACCGGTCAACAAACGTATCAAACAGGCTCGGATCCGGCGCATACGGTCGCATGAACGCCGTAAAATCCTGGATAACCGGGTAGTCCGGCCCAAAGCGGTACGCGGCAATAAACGCCTGCAGCCCCGTCATGAACGCCTCATGACCCATCCGATCCCGAAGCATCCAGAATACCCAGCCACCCTTGTCATACATCACCGTGTCGTCTCCAGGTCGCGATCCATCCACCCTGGCCAGCGCGCGCTCGTTGTCCACCATGCGCTTGTTCCCATACGAATCCTCGATCCGCTTCATGAACGCTTCCCGCGCCGCAACACCCAGTTCCACGTCAATCAGCATTGCCGTTGAAAAATGAGCCATCCCCTCCGACAAGACATTCCCTCCAGGACCCTTGCCCGGCGTGAGTATATTCGCCCACCACTGATGCGCCGATTCATGGGCTGCCACCGTGAACGCCGCATTGCCTTCCTCCTCCTCCTTCACCAGAAAACCCACCTGCTCCGAAAAGGAAATATTGCTGGGAAATCCCTGGGCATAATACGCAATCCCCGGAAACTCCGTGATCCGCAACTCCTTCCACGGATATGGTGCATACCAGTCGGAATAATGCTCCCGCGCCCCATTCAGCGCTTGAAGAATACAATCGATATTATAGGCATGCCCGGGATGGAAGTAGACCGCCGTGCCATTCCCTTCCTGAACCGCATACTCCCCAGCCACAATGTTGTAGAAACGAAGTGGATAATCGCTGTCCCAAATCCACGTGCGCGTGTCACCATGATCCACAACGTCCGTTAGAACGCCGACGGAATTGGCCCGCATCCGCGCCGGCACCGTCACTTCAATATGTGTCGTAAACGCATTCGCCGCACCAAACAGCGGTAGCGTTCGTCCCACATGAAAATCCGGTTCGTACTCCCGCGCATTGGATTGGTTGTCTTCATCAACACCGACGTCGGGCTGATAGCCGGGCAGCGGAGCAAATGACGGCGAAAACGATGTCAGGACAACGCCGGACGGCAAAATGAATTCCATCGCCGAATCCCCGTTCCGGCTGATCCCTTTGGGAACCGTGTTGGTCAACGAAAACGCCAGGGATATGCCCTCATTCGGCCGAAGAGGCGGTTGGAGATCGATCACAAACAAACCCGACCGGTTCTCCGGCTCTATCGCTTCACCAGCCAATGTCCAGGTGACATCCTCCCACCCATAATCACCGGTGAAAACAAGTGCGCGCAACTCCTCGTTGTGAGGATTGATCAACTCATATTGGCCCGTTGTCCGGAGCCGGCCCTCGCCAGGATCGATGGCCACCTGCAACGCCACATGCGTCAGCCCCGGTTCCGGGTAATCCCGATACGTTTGCACATTATGCCGCCAATAATCCCGCGTCGCTTTTTCATACTCCCTGCCACCATGCCCCGAACGAACCTGTCCATAGAGCACCCACCCGAGAACCAGCGGAATCAGGATCAACACGCCGATACCGGGATGATTCCGGAGCAGCCGCATCGGGCGAAGTCCATACAGGGTGCGCGCCGGATCCCGCTGCATCCGCTGCGTGAGCGCTGCGGCCAAGGCCATACAGAGCACTGCCACAGCCATATACAGCAACCGGTTCAACACCACGGCCAGCCGATCGACCTCCAGAATGGAAATATCACTCCAGTGAATCGATCGCCACATTACCCAGTTGCTGACCCAGTGGATATCTCCGCGGAGTTGAAACATGCCGAACAGCATGAAAATGCCGAGACCGGCAGCATACGTCACATACCGATTGCGGACCAGACTGTATAGAAATGCGATGAACGCAATCCAGACGAGATACGTCGGTAGCAGAACAATACCCCAGACGAGCAGAAATGGAAAAGGATCAACAGGGACCGATCCCTGGATCACGAGACCCAGAATGGCGGAAATAAACGATGCCGCCATGATGACCAGACCCACCGCAAGGACCGCTGTCAGTTTGCCGATGACAATCGCATGGGTTGACACCGGGGAACTGTTCAGAATCGCCTCCATACCCGTGGTTTCTTCCCGCTTGAACGCCTCGACCACATAAAACATCAGCAACAACACGCCGAGAATGGTCAGCGGACGCAGCGATGACACGGCAATGCTCCCGGATGTCACCAGCATGGGTGTCTCGAAAATCCCCAGCGACGTGAATACATCCCCTAAAACAATTAACGTGAAAACCGGGATGAACAGGTAAAGACCCGCCTGATTGCGAAGCTCCTGCAGTTCCGAGCGGAGCACGTGGTTCAGTGACAATCCGAAGCCCGGCATCGTTCGAACTCCTTGGGTTACCGGCGATTCCCTACGCACATCAGATTCTTTTACCGGTGGAGCAAGCGAAACAGACGGAGTCGACGGAATCGATGGACTCGTCGGAACGAATGGATCAGGCGGAGCAGAGGGGATCGGCAGAAGCGTCTCGGCATGGTGTTTGTCGGGCGATACCGTATCGGTCATCCGCAACCGCCGGGCGAAATGGCGATACGACAGCACAACGGGAATGATTCCCGCCGCCACGGCCAACAGCCGGTTCATTGCGAACAACATATTATACCGGATGGGTTCCGTATTGTAGAATGCGGCACCTTTATCCACCGTCAACCACGTTTCATCCAGCCATCGGAACCCGGATTGATCCATGAGGATCAGCACGTTGTTCCAGAAATCGGGGAGCCATTCGGGCGACCAGTTCACAAAAAAAAGGACATCAAAGATGAGGATCAGCGTCGGAAACAGGTAGACGAGAACAGGGCGCCGGGTCCATTCACCGATGGCAAATGCCACACCGGCAAAAAAAATGATGGTCGGGATACAGAACAGGATAAATGGGCGCAGATAATTCAGCGCGTTGAATGGTCCGATAACATCGGCCTCCGCTACTCCCGGAATCCCATGATGCACAACCATAAACATGAAGCACTGCAGAAACATGGCTCCGATGAATACCGTAAGAACAGCCAGGAATTTACCGAAAATGTATTCCGAAGGTCGCAGGGATGTGGTGTGCAGGATCTCTTCCATGCGGCACTCGCGATCCCGGATCAGGGTCATGCCCGACGGGATGGTCACAAAAAAGGAATAGATAACGAAACTGAGCAGGGAAATAATAAATGCGATACTGAATTCCGATGTCATGCAGGTTTTCGTGCCGCCGATATCGCTGCTTCCCGACGCGAGCCGTATATTACCCGAGGTGAGACCATACGCCATCAGAAAAAGCACGAGCAGGAAAATGATGAATGCAACCGATCGAACGGTGGCACGCATTTCCTGGCGGACAATTTCAATCATGCGGATGATGCTCATGCTACACCGACCGCCGGGTGGAAGCATCATTGTCCGGGCTTTCGCGCATCATGACCAGGTATGCATCTTCCAGCGTCGGCGTGACCGGTTCGAAGCCTTCCGGAACACCCGTGTCCGCCAGGAAGATTCGGACCTGCTGCCGTCCTTCGAACAGAAACGCTTTCGTCACACAGTGTGTTTCGGCCAAGGCAGTTAGACGGTCGGTCGAGACCGTTCCCTGGTAAATTTTCCCATCGAGCGCGCGGCGGGCCGTTTCCGGGCGGGTAACCGTCAGGAGCCGGCCGTTGCGGATGACGGCAATGGTGGGACACAACACCGAGACGTCTTCCACGATGTGCGTGGATAGAATAACGGTCCGATCCTGGGACAGTTCCGTAAGAATGCGGTAAAAACGCAGACGTTCTTCCGGATCGAGTCCCGCGGTGGGTTCGTCAACGACGAGGAGGTTCGGCGCGCCTGCAATGGCCTGGGCAATGCCGAGCCGCTGACGCATGCCGCCGGAGTAGCTTTTGATTTTCCGGCGGGCGGCCGATGACAGATTCACCCGTTCAAGCAACTGGTCGGCGAGGTAGGAGCTACCGCGTTCATGCTGAATTCCTTTGAGTCGCAGCAGGTGAATCAGCATCTGTTTTCCCGTCAGATTGGGGTAAAAACCGAATTCCTGCGGCAGGTATCCGAGTTGCGACCAGATTTTCGACGGATCTGCGGTCACGTCATCGCCGTTGAAGATGACGGACCCGGATGTCGGCTCCATGACACCTGCGATAATCCGCATCAGAGTGGTTTTTCCTGCGCCATTGGGTCCCAGCAGACCAAACATACCGTTCTCAATGATCAGGTTGATACCCTGCAGCGCCGTGATAGGTCCGGGATACACCTTGACGAGGTTTTCTATGTGGAGCATAGGGAAGTCCTCCTGCCGAACTGATACGATGACCGCCGTTGAAATGTTCGATCCGTTCAGGCAGACGGCACGCTATCCCCGATTGGGATTGAGTATCCAGCGGGAGCAGTACACCCGGCCGTGGTTCCTTACATCCAGCTGAAACCCTCTACATCCATTTCGCCATATAGCTCTGTCATATCCGGCGTGGTCAGAGCACCGTACC
>JAFGMN010000339.1 GCA_016927515.1 candidate division CSSED10-310 bacterium
CCCCGCGGGATGCAGAATGGGTCATGCGGGTATGAAAGCGAAACGGGGCGCTGCGACGTCAATCCCCGGAATGAATGTGTCTGGGACATTATCCGGGAGCGTGTCCGGGATGGATGGCCTTTCGGTACTGGTGCTGTTCCGCCCCGGAATTGGTCGTTATCAGCCGGCGGAGGGATGGTACGGATTCGGAGCGGTGCGTATCTGCGAGCCGGTGAAGGTATCGGATGATGGCGGGCGCTGGGTCTTCAGCGATGCGCCGGGTATCGGTATTGCCGCCCGATCATCGTCTCGACACGCTTTTGATGAATGGCATCCGGGCCGGGACTGCAGGGGTCGCGATTCCGGACAACGCGGCGGGTTCGCCGGGACTGGATGCATTGGTTCGGACGGGGGATTGGATCCGAGCCGGTTTTCAGACGTTTATGTTCATCAATTGTCGGGACCGGAATCGAATTGATCTGGCATCCAGGTGGAGCGGTGCTCGGCACATCCGCGTGGATGGTATCATCATCGAAGCCGGAGTCCATCCCCGGCTGGGGCCGATTCCGGAAGCGCGGCCGGTCCATGATCTGGACCCGGTTCAAGCCGTCAGGTTCCTTCGCATGGTTCATTCCTCGTCACCGGATGCCCGTGAAGCATCGCCCTGGATCGGAATGCGGGTGACCGTGCAGACCACCGATGCGTTTGAACGGGTTCGCCTGACCCGGATTATCGATGCCGGAACGGATATGCTGCTGATATCGTGCGCACGCCCCGACCCGGATCTTCACCGCTGGATCCGGCACTGCCGGGACATTCCGGGTTGGGATCGGCTGGAGCTTTGGCTGGATTTGGACACACCGGGAGAAATCGTGGGAATCGAACCGGTGGGGGTGGCGGGTGTTGCTGGAGTGTTCGTTCCGTTTACATGATGGAACGGGAAGGAGGTCGAGATGCGGGTCAATCTGCCGTACCGCCGGGAAACGATTTCGGTTTGTGTCGATGATGCGCGCTGTGCCGGTGTCGTATATCCGAACGATGTCTCCGGCCGCGACGAGCGAACGGTCATTCTGTCAGCGCTGGACAAACCATCGGGATCCCTGTCTCTCGCGGATTGTCTTGGCGGCAACGATGACATCCTGGTTCTGGTCAACGATGCGACCCGGCCGACGCCGACTGCCCGGATTCTGGCCATATTGAAGGAGCGTATCCCGTTGTCGCGATGCCATTTTCTAGTGGCGACCGGCAGTCACCGTATGCCGGATGATGGTGAACTGCGCTGGATTTTTGGCGAAGAAGTCGAGGAACTTGCGGCCCACGGTCGTATTCACTGCCATGATGCGAAAAACGATGCGGAGTTGGTTTTCTTTGGGCACACGGCGGCAGGCCATCCCGTGACGCTGAACCGGCGTGTGGCGGAAGCCCGGAAAATCCTGGTTTTAACAACGGTGGAACCGCATTATTTCGGAGGATACACAGGCGGTCGGAAATCGTTCCTGCCCGGTGTAGCAGGCTATGAAACCATCCGGCTCAATCACCGGCTGGCTTTGAAACCCGAAGCGGTTACACTGGCGCTGGAAGGCAATCCGGTTCATGAAGAGATGGATTCCTGTCTGGACCTGCTGAAGGACAAGGCGATTTTCACCCTTCAAATGGTGATGGACCGGCATCATACGCTGGTTGCCGCTGCAGCCGGTGATATTCGCATCTCGTTTCGCCAGGCAGTCGCCGAGGCGGACCGTGTATTCTGTGTCGACGTACCCGAGCGCGCCGATGCCGTCGTAACCGTCGCGCCGCATCCCATGGATATCGATCTGTATCAGAGTCAGAAGGCCGTTGAAAACGCCAAACCCATTGTCAAACCGGGCGGTATTATTATCCTCGTATCAAGCTGCCGGACAGGTATCGGACCCGATACATTTTACAATCTGATGGCAGGCTGTCGGACCCCTCACGAGGTGATGGACCGAATCAGCGAGGAGTATCGTCTGGGGTACCACAAGGCGGCGAAACTCGTCGAAGCCGCCATGATGGGTGAACTCTGGGCTGTTACGGACCTGGAACCCCGTCTGCTTGAATCGATCTTTATCCGACCGTTGCCGGATGTGCAGACCGCCGTCGATTCCGCTTTAAAGCAAACCGGACCGGATTCCAGAGTCATGTTCATTCCCGAAGGTTCCATCACCGTGCCACGCGTCGTTTCCTGACGATTTCTATCCCGGTTTTCCGATTCGTATAATGATGTTGATCTGGCACGATCGGAGGGGGACGCTGATGCTTGCCGGATCGAGGAGATCGGAGGCACAATGGGATGACGAATATCCGGGATGATCAATCCGGGTCTGAGTCTGTGGATTTTTATGCCGAAATCGTCGACCAGGCGCGTGAATTTATTATCACCCTGAGTCCAGAAGGCAAAATCCGTTATGTCAATCAGTATTCCGTGACGGTATCGGGGCGGAGTTATCAGGATTGGATTGGTCGATCGTTGGATCCGATTATCCTTCCGGGCGATGTTGTGATGATGCGCAACCGGTTGAACCGGGTCCGGCGGGGTGAATCGGTTTCAATGGAACTCCGGATATGGGGTCCCAACAATCATGTGATCTGGTTGCATGTCGAGGCGATGCCGGTATTCGACGGCGGAACGCTGCGGCATATTCTGTGCTTTGCACGGGATATCACCCAGCAGAAGATGGTGGAATCCGCGCTCCGGGAAAGCGAACGGAATTTTCGCGATATCAGCACACTTCTGGAAGGGACCTTCAACAGTATCCCGGATGTGATAGGTATCCAGGATTTGGATCACCGGATCGTTCGATACAATTCCGCCGGCTATTCGTTTCTGGGTCTGACACCGGATCAGGCAGACGGCAAACGGTGTTTCGAGTTGATCGGCTGGCAATCTCCCTGCGATGTCTGTGCGACCCAGGCCTGTTATGAGAAAAAACAACCCACACATGTGGAGAAATACGTTAAGGAGATGGGTATCTGGTTGGATGCCAGAGCCTACCCGGTGCTGGATGAAAACGGCAATCTGAAGTATGTCATCGAACATGTGAGGGACATCACACGGCAGAAATCCACCGAAAAAGCGATTCGCTCGTTCAAACATGCTGTCGATGGTTCCACTGATGCCATCTGCATGCTGATATTCGAAGGATCCCACTGGTATCAAAACCAGGCGTTCAGCGCGTTTTTTGGTTATTACGACAGCGATGCCATCAACCATATTTTCGCACGGAAAGACGACGCTGATGCCGTGCGAACGGCTCTGGATTCGGGAAAGGAGTATTATGGTGAATTGGCCATGCGGGACCTTCATGGGCGTCTCATCAATATGCTGGTCCGTGCATACCCGATCCGGGAAGATAACGAGGAGGTGATCGGCATCGTCGGTGTTCACACCGACATCAGTTATAGGAAAGAAGCAGAAAAACGTCTCCGTGAGAGCGAGGCACATTACCGGAGCATTTATGAAACATCGCAAGCTGGGTTCTGGCAGACGCGGAAGTCCGACGGTAAATTTATCCGGGCGAATCTGACGACCGCCCGGTATCTCGGCTACGAATCGCTGGACGATTTTCTCCAAAACTGCAATTCCACCGCGTTTTACAAGAATCCGGGCGAACGGAAACGCCTGTTGTCGGAACTCGAAGCCCATGGATGTGTGCGCGAGTTTGTGACCCAGTTTCAGTTACCCGACGGTTCCTGCCGCGACTTGATGATATCCGCCCGGGATTTTCCGGACGATGGATACGTTGAAGGCGTTGTATTCGATATTTCAGCTCAAAAGCAGGCGGAAGAAGCCCTCGTCGCCTTGGAGGAAGATCTGCGGACAACTCTGGATTCCATCGGCGATGCGGTCATCGCAACCGATCACCGCGGACGTATCGTACGGATAAATCCGGTGGCTGAAAAACTGACCGGGTACTCAATCAACTCCAGTCGGGGGAAAACGTTGAAAGATATCTATCGCGTCGCCGATCCCGATACCGGTGACATGATCGCCGATCCCGTCGCCCGAATCCTGACCGGTGAAGAATCCGCTCCGTTTCCTGCAGAACCCATGCTGATTACGCAAGACGGCCAACACCGGCAGATTGCGGAAAGCAGTGCTCCAATCCGGAATTCCTCCGGGCAAGTCACCGGCGTGGTGGTCGTATTCCGCGATGTGACCGAAGATGTACGCATCAGACGAAACCTGGAAGAAAGCGAAGAGCGGTTCCGAAATCTCGCAGAACTGCTTCCAGTCGGCGTGTTCGAATCGGATCTTTCAGTCAACCTGTCCTTCGTAAATACCACGGCATTGAGCATGTTCGGGTATTCGCTCGAGGATTTTCAGAGGGGATTGAATGGCCTGTCCCTGTTTACTCCTGAATCTCGCGTCCGAGCACATGACAATCTCACCCGTCGGCTCAAAGGCGAAAACATCCGGGGCGTTGAATACGCCTGCCAACGCAGAAACGGTACCATCTTCCCCGCGCTTTTCTATATCAAACCTGTGCTTTCGACCTCCGGCGAACCCATGGGTCTTCGCGGCGTCATCATCGATATCACCGATCAAAAACGCGTCGAAGAATATCTGAGGGAAAGCGAAGAATTCAGTTCAAGCCTTCTGCGGAACTCACCCCACCCCATTGTTGTCATGGAGCCTGACTTGTCGCTGAACTTCGTCAATCCAGCATTCGAAGAACTGACGGGATATCCCGCTGCCGGAGTTACCGGCCTGCGTCCTCCGTTTCCCTGGTGGGACCCCGATCACCACCCCGAAACCGAAGAGCGGTTCCACCGGTTGCTGTCCGGCGAAACCAAGGGCTTGGAAGAATTGTTCCGGAAAAAGGACGGCAGCCGCTTCTGGGTTGAAATGTCCTCTTCGCGAACCTTCCGGGAGGATGGGTCGCTGAAATACTATATCTGCAGTTGGGTGGAAACGACGGAGCGGAAGCAGATGGAAGAGCGGTTGCGAAAGCTCAGTCTTCACGATTCGCTGACCAATCTGTATAACCGGGCGGTTTTCGAAGAGGAAATGGAGCGGTTCCGGACCGATCGTCAATGGCCGGTCAGCATCGTTGTCTGCGATATTGATGGATTGAAACTGATCAACGAGACCATGGGGCACCAAACCGGAGACGAACTGCTGCAGGCTGCAGCGGAGATCTTGCGCTGCAGTTTCAGGCAGAGTGATGTGATATCCCGTATCGGCGGAGACGAATTCGCCATCATTCTTCCGAAGACAACGGCACAGGTCACGCGGACCTGTTGCGAGCGGATCCGCAATCAAGTCCGGGAATACAATCAACTGGAGCACAACTTTTACCTGTCCATCTCTGTTGGGTATGCCGTCAGCGAAGAGATGCATGTCGATCTCGGGGAGTTGTTCAAAATCGCCGATCACAATATGTACCGGGAAAAACTCCAGCAAAGTCACAGTTCCAGAAGCGATATCGTTCAGGCTCTGATCAAGACGATGGAAGCACGGGATTACATTACCGATGGGCATGCCGAACGGATGCGGGAACTGGCCACGGGGTTCGGCCAGCGCCTCGGATTTCAGGATGGTCGGCTGAATGACCTGAAATTGTTGTGCCGATTTCACGATCTCGGAAAGGTCGGCGTATCGGACTGCATCATCTTCAAACCAGGTCCGTTGACCTCCGAGGAGTTCGACACGATCAAAACGCACTGTGAAATCGGATACCGCATCGCATTGTCCATTCCCGATCTGGCTCCCATTGCTGATTTTATTTTGAAGCATCATGAATGGTGGAATGGACAGGGATACCCCCTGGGATTGAAAGGCGAAGAAATCCCCATCGAAAGCCGGATTCTCAGTATCGTCGACTCATTCGACGCGATGACCAATGAACGGCCGTATAAGCACGCCATGAGTCGCAAGGCGGCGATCCAGGAACTCGAACGCTGTGCAGGCCATCAATTCGATCCCACCCTTCTGACACAATTCGTTGCGATGATCCGGGAAAATGGTCAATAATAGAAACCGTCGGAGCATCCTTCGAATCCGAGGGCAGTGGATTGTTCAGCGTGGATAAATGGAGGATTTCATGAGACAGATTAACGGATATCTTTTTCCGGAAGGATTGTATTTTCATACGGATCATACATGGGTTCGAGAAGAACCGGATGGATCGTTGACGATCGGCATGACCGATTTTTACGTTCAAAATGCCGGGGACACGACCTACATCGATCTGCCGGAGGAGGATGACGAGATCGTGCAGGGCGAGACTGCCGGTAAAATCCAATCCAGCAAATGGGTGGGTAAGCTGGTTTCGCCGGTTTCCGGAACCGTCCGATTGATCAACGAGGATCTGGAGGACGATTTCATGCTTATCAATCGTGATCCGTACGGTGCGGGGTGGATCATGACCATTGACCCGTCCGATTGGGACGATGAGCAGCATCGGTTGATGTCCGACGAATCGGCATTGAACCGTTTTGTCGAAGACGAAGTGCGGAAGCTCGAGGCAGATGATGGAAGTTAAACCCAAGCATGCGTCACCGGATGCGCTCCAAGCCCTGGCCAACGCCCTGGGGGACCAATATATCCGGACAACGGCTGCAGACCGGTATGTTTACGGATTCGACGCCGGGATGCATCATGCGCTTCCCGACGCCGTGATTCAGCCGGAGACAGCCGGGCAGATCGCCGCGATTGTCACACTGGCGAACCGGTTCGACTTCGCGGTCATTCCCCGGGGTGCAGGCACAGCGCTGTGTGGTCATACAACACCGATCGCCGGCGGCATCGTCATCGATCTTCAGCGTATGAACCGGATTCTGGCCATCCGGCCCGAGGACCTGCTCTGCATCGTCCAGCCCGGGGTTGTCAGCGATCACCTGAATGACGCATTAAAACCACATCGGTTTTTTATCCCCGGTCCTGCCAGCAGCGAAGCGGCTACCCTCGGCGGAATGGTGTCCACGAATGCATCGGGTGATAAAGCCCTCAAATACGGCGCTACCCGCGATTATGTTCTCGGCCTCGAAGCGGTCATGCCTGATGGCGGCATTGCCCGCTTCGGTTCACCGACCCTGAAAAACTCCAGCGGCTATCAGATGGCAAGACTCCTGGTCGGTGCGGAAGGCACGCTAGGAATTATAACGGAAATTACCCTGCGCATGATCCCGTTGCCCGAAACGGCTGCAGCGTGTGTCGCAGCGTTCGACCGCTTGGTCGATGCGGGAAAAACCGTCGCTGACATCATCACCGCGCCGATTTTCCCATCGCAATTGGAATTGATGTGTGATGTGTGTATTCAAGCAGTCAACAAGGCCACCGGCATGGGTTTGCCGGAATGCGGTGGTATTCTATTGATCGCCTGCGATGGACATCCTGAATCTGTGCGGTCGGAGATCACCCGTGTGGGTGAGATATGCCGGAAAAACCGGGCG
>JAFGMN010000340.1 GCA_016927515.1 candidate division CSSED10-310 bacterium
GTGCAGGCCAGGGTCGCCGCTCCATGGAACCATCGAGTCTGATGTGCACTGAGATATCGGACTGGCTCCCAGGCATCATCCACATACCGCGTGTAGACACTCTCGATATTCCCGGAGTGAATGAGCGGATCTGTGCCTTCTGCATACCCATCCCAGACTGCATGGATCCGACGGTCAGCATCAACGGCGAGAAACGGCCGCCGCACGGCCATTCCATGCTGTCCATCCATTCTGTGATAGTCACCAAAGCATATGTCAGGACCGGTCAAATCACAGACGGCCAGGACAACCGGTTTCGGACAGGTTGGCGCATCACCCCCCAGGTATCCGAGAACCATGTATTCTCCCGATGGATCGATTGCCAGTGTCGAGGGCCCCGTATAGCTGTCCTCCATGCGGTTAACCCGATCATGGAACGACCATGTTGCTCCCGAATCACTTGAAATCCACCAAAAAAGGTCTCGTCGGCAAGAATCGCCGTGGTCGTGTTGCATGACCATATGCAGTCGGCCCCACCGGTCCTTTACAAGAATAGATGCCTCGGTTTTTCCATACGGATGATCCCCAAATGGAATGACCCGGTTACCGCTCAGCCGCCGATCCCAGACGAACCATCGGGGAGTGCTGAATACCGACCATTCACCCTGTGCGAGCCGTACCTGAACCCGATAATAAAAACGTCCCCCATCTCCGAGCACGGACCGGGGTATCGGGCGCGGTGATTGCTCACCGGTTAGTGTTGCCAGGAGCCGAGTAAACGATGGATCGGAAGCCAGTTCGATGCGATAGCCGCTATACGGTTCACTGCATTTCCATTGCAGGATGATATCGGCGGAAGAAAGATAGGGTTCACCGGTATACCGGGTATCGGGATTCTGAGCATGAATCACCGGAAACAACGGATCGGTTGATTTCCATTCATGGCTTGGAACATCTTCAACCGGTAAGTCTTCGATACTTGGAGCGTTACCGGCCAATCCGGTCAATCCTCCGGCGAGGCCTGCGCACAGACCAATCATTAGAATGGATCTTACATGGTTCATTATTCTCCACCTTTCTTTACTCCATTCATGGACGCATACCGTAACCTTGTCTATGATGATACCTGGAACGGCCGATTTCGTGCACGGGTTTTCGTTTTTCTCGCAGACGCGTTCGTGGTACAATTGGCCACTGCTGTGAAGTGTCAGAGAAGTGTGAGAAACGCAATGCTATCCATCCATCTCATCACTAAACCCTTGTCTCCGCCCTGGAACGACAGTGCCCGCAATCTGCCACGGTATCTCGTGGAATCAGCCAGTTCCGTGCACTTTTCCATTTTCACAGACCGAACTCAACCAACCCACCTCCATCCGTGTACAATCCACCCCGTGTATTCCCATGCATCGACCCCCGTCCTTTCACATCTCAATAAAATGCGAATTTTTTACTCTCTCTTTTCCCGGTACGGAATGCACCAGGATATCCCCCGCCCCAACCTGTTCCACGCGTTCTTTACTCCCAATAGATTATCCTCCGCCATGTTCCGGTTCCTCCGGCGCTGGATCCCGGGTATCCCCTGTATCCAGACGGTCACCGCCACTCCCGAATGTGATGCAGACATCGATCGCTTGAATGGTGTCGATGGCATCATCACGTTGTCCCGGGTCACAGAGCATCGCATTGCGCAACGCATCCACCGACCGATATGGATGATCAATCCCGGCGTACCCGACGTCGATCCGCTTCCCCGCGACCAAATCCAGGCATGCCGGTCACGGTATGTGGCCGATACGGCGTTGCTGGTCCTGTATCCCGGTGACCTGTTTTTTTCAAAGTGTACATCCGATCTTCTCCAGATTGCAGACATGATGCGATTGCGTTTTCCGGGAAGCCGGTTGATCGTGTCAAATCGAGTGAAAACAACAGAGGATACCCAAACAGCAATCGATTTATGTCATTCCGGATATCCGGTGATCGCCGTCGCCGATGCATCGGAATCGATGCCGGTTCTGCTAAGTGCCGCCGATCTCGTTATCTTTCCGATCCGGTCAATGCATGGAAAAATGGATATCCCCCTGGTCCTGATCGAAGCGATGGCCCATGGAAAGCCTGTGATCGTTTCCGATTTCGGGCCACTCAAGGAAGTGGGCGAAACCGGCGGAACGATTGTTTATCCTTGTATCGACGCGCATATCGGCATCGATCGGATTCACGAGTTGCTACAAAGCAGGGAGCAGTTATCCCTGTTGGGGGGCAGAGCCCGGGACGTTTATGAACGTCGATTCACCGCCCGGCGGATGGCAATGCAAACCGAAGTGGTATACCGGGAGTTTGCCCATGAAGGGTGATGATATCCAAACGTATTACGATCAGATAGCGGCAGACTTTGCATCGCGTGAATCCTACAGGTATCACCGCTTTGTAAACGATGTATCGGAACGATTCATCCGGCGGAATCTTTCTCCGGGACAGGTGCTGGATGCGGGGTGCGGATGCGGCCACATGGGGGAAAGACTGGCTTCGACCCGCTTCCGGATGTTCGGCCTCGATCTCTCCCTCAGCATGCTTCGAAACCGGACCAGTCAGTACACCATGCCTGCCGCCGCCGGCTCCATCGGGCTTCTGCCTTTTGCCGACAACGCTTTCGACGGACTGATCTGCCTCCGTGTACTTCCCCACGTACCGGAACGACGAACAGCCTTGGAAGAGTTTGCTCGAGTGGTCCGTCCGGGAGGCCATGTGATCATCGACTATTACAACATTTACAGTTTACGGGCATTGATCAGCAAAATTCGCGGCCGGCGATGCTCCAAAAGCACACAACCCCTTTTCACGCAATTCGATTCCTATCGATCCATCCTCGCTGATATCCCGGATTCCCTCATCCCCGTCGAGCAATCCGGTATCCGGATCATCACTCCTGTAGGCAGATTGATGGATTGCCCCGCTCTCGGTGATCTATTAATTCTCCTGGAATCCACCCTGACGAAAACGGCTCTCCACCGAGTCGGCGGATTCATGATGCTCCACCTGGTCCGTAAATCAGAACCTGAACGGGATCCGAACCTGAACCTGAACCGAAATCCCGACCAGAATTAGAAGACTTTTTTCATCATTTCTGATAATTCACTTAACGTGAATTCCCGCATCAGCCAGAGAAATCCCCAGAATAGCAAGGGAATCAACACCAGCCCAAGACCCATGCGCAGCATACCGGTGCCGGGCAACACTCGCGCAGCGTAGACCGCTCCAGCCGAAGCAACAGCGACTCGGGCAGCGGTAAGGGGAGGGATAAATGCTCGAAAGCGGTGCATCAGCACCAGACCGCTGAGACAGAATCCGGTGGTCCAACCAGCCAATGAACCGTATGCAGCACCGGTAAGACCGTATCGATCGATGCACTGTACGCTTGCCAGGGCGTGAACCACGATAGCTACTCCGGTTACCAGAACCGAGAGCATGGGCGAGCCGCTACTGTTGATCATCGTGATCGCGATATAAAAGAGTGCGAGGACTATTTCTGCCAGTACGAGGATCGCCAGTGCGGGTGCTGCGGAGCGAAATTCCGGTGGGTAGACGAAATCGAGGCAATCTGCGGCGAAGCAGGCAATAAAGAGGGAAAGGGGTGTAAAAACCACCAGTGGAAACCGAAAAGCAGTGCGGATATATCGCCGGCACTGATCCATATTGTTTGTGAAGGATGAACTGGACATCAACGGGAACAAGACCAGAGCCAGCGCAACTGCCAGCAGGTATGGAATACGCGAAAACGCTTGAACTGCCGTGTATAATCCAGCGGCGTCTGAATCCATCCCTGCCTGGAGGATGGATTTGACGAGAAAGAGATCGAGATTGATCAGGACATTGCCGAGAAGTGTCAGAATCATGATGGAGGCCTGAAACCGGAAGTATTTTTTCAGTGGGAACTGCGTCGATCCGGGGGATGCTTCGGGTTCTGACGCGGTTCCCCAGAGGGTCAGGCCGCCGATGAGCATAATGGCGACGGCTGTGACACTGAACCCGGCGACAGCGCCGATTACGCTGCCGGCCAAATAGGCTCCAGAAATCACCAGGGCGGTTTTAATCAACGCAAACGTGATGTCGAGGGATGCCTGGCGGCGATAGAGGCGGCGCCCGTTGAGCGAACCGATGACCGCTGCGTAGAAGGCATATAGAATGGGAATGATCGAGCCGGTCCGGATCAATGGCGTTAGTGATGGATCGTTAAATGCCCGGGCCGCCCATGGCGCGGTGAGGAAGAGTGCCACAGATGTACCACCGCCAAACACGCCTTGCACGACGCATGACGCTTTGCGAACGGCGCTGTCTTTCCTGGGGTCTTCTGAAACGAACTTGGAAACGGACTGAATCGCGCCGACCACAAGCATCATGTTGAATACGCTGAGAAATCCGATCGTGACTCCGTAATTTCCAAATTCCGCTGTGGAGAGCAGTCGCGGCAGTGCAAAGTAAATGGCATATCCGGAAAGCATGAACACGCACTTCGCTGTGCTGAGTGACAGCCACCCCGATGCAATGGCTCGTGCTTTCGACGTTGTATCTGCCATAATGTCTCCATTTCGTAACCAGTAAACCAACGGGCTGAGTGTAAGCGGGAGCCGGACAAATTGAAAGACCATGCTCCGGCATGCCATACTGGTGCAATGGATGCGGTAAAGACGGAGCCAGGTATGAATTTGGGGAACGTCAAACGATATCAGCCGATCAGTGTTTTTCCGGGTTTGATCGCCGGTGGCGTCATCGCCGCGGTCTGGGAGTTCGTCTGGTTGTACCGGACACACTGGTGGGACAGTGGGAACACATGGATTGACTTGTTCCGGATCGGAGCCATTGCCCTTATTGGGATTGCTTGGGCTGCGATCCCGATCCTGGGAATTCTGCTGACCGGTTTGTTTATATTAAATTCCTTTCAAGCTGGGGCCATCCATTCCCGCCGTCAGCATTCAGAGCTTTGGCACGCTTTGTGGAAGCGGCGACGCATCATACAAGCAGGAGCCGTTGGCGTATTTCTGGTGATTACAGCAGCGATGATACTATTTTTCAGTCATCGTTTTCATGATGCTGGAATGATCGCCTGGTCATTGTTCATTTTGATTGGAACGCTGATGTGGATCACAGTGGGTTTCATCCTGATCGTGGAAACCGGGCGGCGGCCGGGCCGGAGTTTTCTGTTGCCGGGTGGTATCCTGTTGATCGCCGTACTGATCAATCTCCGGTGGCTGTCGTTCGTCGTCGATCTACCAGCCGTTGCCGTTGCCGCAGGATGGGCTGCCCTATCGATGGCCGGCGTTCGCATGCACGCCGGTATACCGTTTGATCACCGGACGCGAATCTGGATGATCGTTGTCCCGATGATGATCGCGTGTATCTGCTTTCCCTGCCTGCTGGCATGGGAACGCGCCGGCATTCCGATGATCCGCAGTCACACGACGCTGATTAAATATCCGGTTCGCGCTATCCTAGCCAGCGGTCTTCTCTCGGCTCTACCCATTCCACCCGCACCACCTCCAACTGCGAAGAGCCGGCCCACTCCGGTTTCTCCCGATCGATTCGATCACGAACAATGGAATCATGAAAATAGACAAGACTACGCATATCGACCCCGTCCTTCGACCACCGAGATCGGCGATCCGACTCGTTGGAACGTTATTCTGTTGACCATCGATTCTCTTCGCGCCGACCACGTATCATGTTATGGCTATGCTGAAGAAACGACTCCGCATATCGATCAGCTCGCTCGTGCGGGTGTTCTGTTCGAACGCCATTACACCCAAGGTGGAGATAGTATTTTCAGTCTGAATTCCATCATGTCCGGTGTTTTGCCCTGGCGAAAGCGAAATCACGCCGATCCGATGTTCGGGGCGCTGGTATCGCAAGCAGGTATCGCCACAGCTTATGTGGGTTATGATGATGTTCTGAAAGGCGGTGCGTTCCGAGACGGTTTCGATAGGATGGAGTTACTGGAAGGAACGCGCGAGGACATCTGGCGTTCGACAACGTCCGAGCATATCGTCGATCGGATGATCGCGGTTATCAATTCGATGAAGGATCATCGTTTTTTTCTTTATTCGCATTTGCTTGACCCGCATGCAGATTATGTGAACACAATTGATACACATCGGTTTGCATCCAGTGCTCATGCCCGTTATGACGGAGAAATTGCTTTCACGGATCGGCACATCGGTCGCCTCGTTGAATTCCTTCGTCGCGAAAACCTGTTCATGCGAACTGTGATCATCATCACGGCGGACCATGGTGAAGCATTCGGTGAACATGGAAATCTATGGCATGGCCGATATCTATATGACGAGTCGGTTCGCACTCCGCTGATCATGACGCTTCCCGGTTTATCCAACCGGCGAGTCGCCATTCCTGTGGGTCCCGTGAACATTGCACCGACAATCCTGGATTTCTGGGGTATTCCGATTCCCTGCGGCATGGATGGTCACAGCCTTTTACCCCTGATCTACTCCGGAGATGTTCGGGGGCTCCCGAAAGTCAAAATGGTCATACCGAATGAAC
>JAFGMN010000341.1 GCA_016927515.1 candidate division CSSED10-310 bacterium
CCCGGGAAGGGCGTTCCGGCGCAGATACAGAACACGATTCTCTAGCGATGGAAGGCATTGACCCGGTTTCGGAGCGGGGTGGTTCCTGTTGATGGGACACGTGGATGCCCGGATTGTGCAAGATCCGGAACAACGTTGTGAAGGCGGCCGGGGGTTGATGTTCCCGAAGGGAATCCAGGCGGAGCGCTTGAAACAGGTCAAACTCCCATGGATCAGTGATGGGATGATCCGGTGTCAAAAACTGCCACAGGCGACCGTCGGTTACGATTACCCATCGATACGGCTGCATGCTGAACAGACGGGCGGCATGCACATCCGGATGGACGATGCGCTGGCTGCTTTCCGGTTCCTCTGTGTGCGAAAACGGATTTTGCATGGGATCGGATATAACGCAAGCGCCGATGGCGACGATCCCCGGAGTTTCCGGATCATGCTCGAATACGAAAAGATCGGGCTCGCTCAGCAGATCCTTCCGGGTCACGCGTCCCGGTGTCGTGCGAAAACCCGCTGTTTCCAGAACCGGACAGATGATATCGGCGGTGCGGGCAGGCCATGTGCCCGAATACGCCAGTGTCTGCCGAGGCTTGAGCATTGTGCGCAGTGCATGGAACAAATCCCGTTCCGGCTCAGTGACAGGATCCGTGTCGATCGGCGTGAACGGCAGCCACCGTGCACCCGGGCTTCTCCATGTCATCCGGTGACAAGCATTGCGTATTTTCATGAACTGCGCGGTGTCGTCGTCGATTGTCCGCGTAAGGTTTTCGAGCAGGTTCATCTCCATTGACGATGGATTCCGAAGCGGTATGCGGTGAAGTTGAACCGATGGATAGACTGATTCGCCGGTCAATCCTGGGGAGGGATCGGGCAGACGGGTTGCGGTTACGGTGCAGATGAACAGGTAGTCGTATGTATCGGTCAGAAACAGGAGATTCCAGGGTGCGTGGGTGGCGATCGATGTCAGGACAGGATATAACCGGTGTTCAGTGATGCCGGCCATTTCAATGAAGAGGGTTTGCAGGCGGTTTCCCGGGGGGGAACCGAAGGCGGCGCGGATGGCTGGCCATGAATCCGGTGGTGTTCGCGGGGAGGCTTCGAGGGGATAGCCCAGTGATTGGATGAATCGGATCATTCCGGATCGATGTTCGATAGCCGTAAGATCGGTGCATGCCACGGAAATGTTGAATTTTTTCACACGATCAGCATCCTTTTAAAGACCAGTGGATCATTTTACGATAGCAGCGCGAAACACCCGCCATGAAAAACCCGTATGAGGGCAGTTGAAATCACATTTCCGGTTGAATGTCAAATGGTGGTTCCGATCCGGGAATCGATATCCAGTTCGGTCAACACCTGCCGAACCGATCGGAACCGGATTGCACCGGGATATCGTTCATGCCATCCGGCGCGGGTCAGGACATCGCGGACGGGTCCCTTGAGCCGAGCGAATGCAAAATCCACATGTCGTATATCATACTCATCGATGAGATCTTCCAGCATGGTGACTGCCACAGCGTCCATATCGTTGACACCTTCGAAATCAAAAATCACTTGCCGGATATCCGGTCGGCTTTCGATCAATTTTCGTGTTTGCGTACGAACGAAGCCGGCATTGGCGAAGAACATCGATGCATCGATCCGGATGATCAGGACCTGGTGATATCGTTCGGCCATCGGGAACCTTTGGATATTCAGAAAGGCGTCCCGTTCCCGGCAGTAACCCAGTTCTGCCATATGGGGGCGTGCGCTGCGCCGGATGAACAGGATAAGGGACAGGATGATGCCGGCCGCGATGCCGGTTTCGACGCCGAATCCTAATGTCAGGATGAACGTGGTCACGAAAATGAGGCCGTCGGTCAACTGAATGGTCAGTAAGCGGAGAAGGTCGCGAAATGCGAACAGGTGAATGACGGCAACGAGAATAATGGCGGCGAGAGCTGCCACGGGAACATGATAAAACACAGGCGTCAGGAACGCGACGATGAACAGCATGAACCCGGCGGTAATCAGCCCGGCGAGTCCTGTCCGTGCGCCGGCGGCGTCATTGACTGCTGTGCGGGAAAGTCCTCCGGTGACAGGATATCCCGAGAACAGGCCAGCGGCAATGTCGGCAGCGCCGAGGGCGATCAGTTCCCTGTCGGGATCGATCGACCGGCGCTCCCGTGTGGCGATGGATTGAGCGACAGCGAATGATTCCATATACCCGATGAAAACGATCGTCAGGACCATGGGCAGCAGAGAAAGGATGGCGGGTGCGTCGAACAAGGGGATCGAGAATTTCGGCAATCCGGCGGGGACATTCGCGATAATTCGAATGCCGTGAGCGTGCAGGTCGAAAGCGGAGACAGCGAGAGTGGAAAGGATCAGCAGGATCAGGGGGCCGGGGAGCCGGGGTGTACCCTGTTTCAGGATGATCAACAGTGCGATTCCCGAGATGCCGAGCAGGCATGTCATTGGGTGGATTTCCGTGGAATGGCGGAGGATATGGATCATCGAGATCAGCGGGTAGTGGCTGGTGGGAATGGAAATGCCGAGGATCAGCGGGAGTTGATTGATCCCGATAATGATGGCGGCGGCGGAAGTGAAGCCGCTGATGACCGCGCGGGAGACATAATTGACGAGGAAGCCGGCGTGAAGGACACCGAGGAGGATTTGCAGAATGCCGGCCAGCAGGCAGAGCAGGAGGACGATGGAGACGTACTGAGGGGTTCCCGGAGCGGCCAGGGGGGAGACGCCGGTGAAAACGAGGAGGGAAACCATGGCGACGGGTCCGACGGCCAGTTGCCGGGATGTTCCAAGCAGAGCATAGATGATGAGGGGGAATGTCGAAGCGTACAATCCGATCACGGGTGGCAGGCCGGCGAGCATGGCGTATGCCATTCCTTGTGGTACGAGGATGACCGCAACGGTCAGTCCGGCGGCGAGATCGTTTCGGACGCACGTCGGGGTGTAATTCTTGAGTTGATCGATGATTGGGAAAACTGATTGCACCATGTGTGAAACCTTCTTTGATATCCTGTCTCTAAGATACCGACAGGACGAACCGGTGGCAATTCCCTTTGGTTCGATACTGATCACAATAACGTCGCGAACCATGTACAATTGATCAAGTGAAACAGTTATCAGGGAGAGTGAACATGGAACACAGAGAAATAGTGGATGACGCAACGATTCGGAACCCTCGATTGGGCGAGCCCGCTCCGCCGTTCGAGGCGGTGACCACGCATGGAAAGCTCCGGTTGGAAGATTTCAGGGGATCCTGGCTTGTCATGTTTTCCCATCCGGCGGATTTTACGCCGGTTTGCACGACGGAATTCATTGCGTTTGCCCGGATTCACAGTCAATTGCGGGAGATGGGCGTCGAATTGATGGGGTTGAGTATCGACAGTGTCTACTCCCATATTGCCTGGGTGAGAAACATTGAAGAAAAAATGGGAATCAAAATCGAGTTTCCTGTCATTGCGGATTTGGATCGGGCGGTGGCGACGAAGTATGGAATGGTGATGCCGGGGGAGAGCCGGACAGAAACGAGCCGGTGTGTATTTATCATCGATGGTAAGCAGGTATTGCGTGCGATGATCTACTATCCGTTGACGACGGGCAGAAACATGGATGAAATTCTGCGTGTGATACAGGCGTTGCAGACAGCGGATGCGCATGGCGTCGCGACGCCGGCGAATTGGCGGCCTGGGGACGATGTGATTATTCCACCGCCGGGAACGCAGGACGCGGCGGAAGCGCGGGTGAAGGAACCGGGGGTAGAGTGTACCGACTGGTATTTCTGCAAAAAGCGGTTGTGATGGAGAACGGTCATGGCATGTATCCATCCTGATGGAAGTCTGTCGGCTGTTGCTCTGTTGATGTTGGATTATCTGTTGGAGCCTCATACGGAGCAGGCGATTGTTGACCGGGCGGATCAGCCGATGTACCGGATCCGGGCCAGTTTGCGGGAATTGATGGATGCGGGATTGGTTGAGCGGGTGCCGGAAGGGTATTGTACGACGGTATCCGGACGGGCCGCATTGCAATCGGTGTAGACGCTGAAACACATCGACCCTGTTGATTTCGGTCACAGGGTCGATTAGTATTTTTATGAAATGGATGGTTTTCCGGTAGTTTAACGATTTTCAGGAGGATGAGAATGAAACATGTTTTACGAATGATGTTACTGGTGTCGATGATCTGCCTGACGGGTGTGGGCGCTATGGCAACGCCCATTGGTGGTCTGACCGTCGCGGTGTCTCCTGACGGCGAATCCGTGATTGTTTCCGGGGTGAACCGGGCGTTTTTGCGGTTGAATCCCGCCACATTGGAAGTTGAGGATCGTGTCTGGCACGGTTTGTCTGTGACTCGAATGGCGTTCAGTCGGGACGGATCGGTTCTGGCGGTTACCGATGCGGGTATGGGTGGAGTTGTTACAATATTTGATTCGAAGACATTGAAACGAATAACCGATGTACGGGATTGCGATCCGGTAGCGCTGGCTACCCAGGCAAATCTTGTCGCGGGTATCCGGGGCAATCGGAGTGATACGGCGACATTGCAGGTGTTTGGTATGAAGGACGGCAGGATGACGATGCAAGTGCCGGTGGTACCGAAACGGACGGTGACGGCGATCGGTATGGATCTGAAAGGGACGGTCGCGGCGGTATTGTATGAGGGTATTCACGATTCAGGGGAAGCAAAGGCGACACCGGATGCAGCATTGAGAGGCATTGCCCGGATCGAGGCGGTCCAGAAGAGTGATGGAAAAACGGCGATGGTTGAATTTTTTGCCATACCATCGGGGAAGAAACTGGCCTCTCATACGCTGTTTTATTCTTGCAGTGGTGATGCGAGTGCGGTTATCCGAGATGGCCGGATGATTGTTGTCAACTATCAGAATCAGAATGCAGTGATCGGTCAGGATGGTTTGGTGGCTATGTTTGAATGCGCAAATTCGTTTAACTACGGTATCGGATTTAGCAGTGATTACGAGTTCATTTTGACGGGGGGGTTGGCGAATTTTTCGGTAACCGGAACGGGGGATCGAGTCTCGCGAGAGGTGAAGGTCCGCGAAAAGCTGCCCTCCTGGCCTGAGTATTTCCGCGGTTTCGCTGCTTCCGGGTCAGGCACGTGTTATGGATCAACCGATGGATTTCGGGTGTTTGCGATTGATCGAAACGCATCGATTATCCTGGAAAAGGCGATATATTGATTGGTATCGTATCGGGTCTGAAGATCATGACCGGTACCGAAACGGTGTGTTGGGTTCGGTAAACACGGGATATCGACCATTTTTGCTGCTTTTTCCGGCCCAGCGCCACAGGCGTCTATTTTTCTGATATAGTCAAAGTACCTGCGACCCCATCGATTTTGTGTTGATAAACGTCGTTGGGGGGGGGTACGCTGTTATCAACTTCGAAAGGAGATGCAGGTGAAGACGGGAAAGAATCGAAGGAGCGATCGACACGGTGCGTATCTGGCGGTGTATCTGGGGCTGATGGCGCTTGCGGTCGTTGTTGGAACGGTGCGAGCGGAGCATGTCCCGGCGGACTGGAACGATATGGAACTCCATAAATGGTACGATATGGTTCCCCTGGCTGAACCTGTATCGGAAATTGTGACGGACCCTCTCATTCCCGGCAGACTTTACGGTCTGCGGGAAAAGGATGATGGCAGTTGGATGCCGGTGACTTCCAGTGATGACGGGCAAACGTGGCAGGCTTTCGATGACGGTATCCGGACGCCGATCAACAGCATCACGTGCCATCACCTCCATGTTGTTCAGAGCGGAGCGGATCAGCGCAGACTGTTTGTCATCGGCGATGAACTGGAGTTTGATTATTATCAGCGGACTCAGGTGATGTACAGCCGGCAGGATTTAACGTCCCCCTGGACAGAATGTGTTGTCGGAACAACGGACACCCGGCTTATCGGTGTGTCTGCTCACTCCTCCGGCACTGTTCTTCTGTCCACTGAAGCCAGCCCCGGTGATGTGTTTCTGGCGAAAATCCGCCGTTCGACCGATTGGGGGAGTACGTGGCAGACAGTGTATTCGAATCCAATGGGTAACTACTACAACGATATGCGTTTTTCTCCTTTCGATGATGGCACAGTCTATGCCTGCGGCTGGTGTTACGATGAAACTCAGTTGATAAAGAGTTCTGACTGGGGGCAGACCTGGCAGACGACAAATTTCCCGTATGACACAACACCGTTGCCCAGACACATCTTTTATCACCCCGATTTGCCTGATGCTGTATTCGTAACATTAGAAGAAAGATTTCATAGCATACCATACTGCATAAAAGTGAGCTGGGATGGCGGTGATACCTGGCAGAATTATGGTCCTCGATACGATGAAAAAGAAATGAAACTTTGCTGTGTTTTCTTTGATCCACTGGATTCTTCCACAGTAATCATCTCCGGTGCGTGGTCACACATCTGGAAGTCAACGGACGCGGGGACAGACGCCGGCAAAACAGGTTGAATCCCCCCTGGTGCCACCAGAGAATCTTAACCCGATTCCGGGGACGATTGAAAAACACAAACAGATGACCGGACAGGGGATCCATGGCAATCACCGATTGTACCCGATTCGACAATCCATCGAACGACTGGCGCATGTCCGTCGGGAAAGTGGCCACAAACACTTTCACTGACTCCGGCATCATCCACATGAAGGATCCTCCACCACTGCCAGTAACTGACGCAGGGATTCGCTGTGAAACCCTGGACGAATCCGGATAATCCGACCGTTGCCCAGCAGGATCTCCATCTGTTCGTCCGGATGACTGACCGTCGGACTGGACAGGTCGACCTGGACGAAACCAACCGACACCGGCTGGACCTCCAGTAAGTGCTTCCATCGCATTAACCGCTTGTATCCGATGGAATATCGCTGGCAAAACCCCAATAAACTCATCCCCGATTGCTTCCAAAGGGACAGCATCTGCCGGGCCTGATACTCCCGCCACCACTTGATCCGTCGTAATGACTCTATTTCTTTTTCGTTTATTCCGATCATCGTGCACCTCCTGCACACGATCGTCGCAGACTCGTCACCCCTTCTACAAGATGTGGTTTACGGAACGGTTACTTCTGTATTTTGCCGGAGCAGTATCTGAACTTAAAATACCTGTGCCACAATTAGTAACCTCGTTGTTGCTTATCGAGCCTTCATAATCTGTCATAGAAGCAACAATGCCATCATATCGGTGAAAGTGGAGAGTTCCTGCGAGAGTGATTCGACCGCGACGATGGAAACCATCCGGGATATCAAGAGACAAGGTGTGGATCTGAAGGAGATGCTGGCGGATACGAGTTATGGAAGTCAGGATAATGTGGAAGCCGCTGCCGGGGAGAATGTGAATCTGATCAGTCCGGCATCCGGAACCCGGGATCAGACGGATGGCCGGATATCACTGGATGACTTTCAGTTTGAAGAATCCGGAAAGCGAATGAGGCACTGTCCGTCGGGTCAGTCGCCGGACTATCAGCGCTACCGCAAGAATGATGAGCGCGGCACTGCAGATTTCACGGAAACCCAATGCAGCGGATGTGTGCATCGGGACCGATGTATCGGGCGGATATTGAGAAATGGGACTCGCCGGGTGTCCTGGACCCGAAAACAAGGGGCGTTATCCCATCGCAGGCAGTATCAGCAGACCACGGATTTCAAAGAGAAATATCGCTCATGCAGCGCGATAGAAGCGACGTTTTCCCAATTGGGGAATACGCATGGCGGGAAAGATCTGCGAGTCCGGGGTTTCCCCGCGGTTCATGGTGCAACAATGATGAATTTCACGACCATCAACATCCGCCGGTACATCCAGCATGTACTGGAAAACATCAAACGAGTACCCCGGGGGACTTCTGACCAATTGTCGAACTCATTTTTTGATTCGTTATCTTTCTCCGATCGATTTTTATAAAATGTCAGTCCGTGATCGCCCAAACCTTCAATGCGTCGCTGGAATCTCGTCATGAAAAAAGCAGGTTTTTACGCTTGCATCAAAATTACGTCTATGGCTCCGTCTACAATACCTAGGGCACGCCGGTGCCGTCGGATGACTTTTCCGCATTGCTGGATCCCCGGGAAACCCGTTTTGGTCTGACCATCGAATCCGAGGACGTGATCTCCGGCTGGGTTGAACGCTACCGCACCGACATGTA